>JBOFMT010000044.1:0-13844 GCA_051658525.1 Erysipelotrichaceae bacterium
TACCAACTCATCCTTGTATCGCGTTTGAATCCATGCAACCAAGTCATCTTTTGCTGTTGGTTTATCTAATAAAAAATGACATCGTTGCAACGCTTGTTCCTGCGCTTGCCATTTCGCTTCATATTGTGTTTGCAGCTCGCGAAGTTCTTTTTGATGTTGTTGGATGAGCACAACTTTTTCTTTGGTATGCAATGCTTTATGAATTTTCAATTTATCGACATCATCCCGTAACCCTTTGATTGTACCCATCAAGTCTTCTACTTGTTGTGCATAGTAACTCTTCCATTGATGTGAAGCTCGTTCTTGCTCTACTTTTTTTAATGTTTTTGTAATGATTTTTTCTTGCAACGATGCAGCAAGTGCTTTCGCATCTGCAATCCAAAGCAAATCATGGTATTGTATGGCTTTATGCTTTGGATAGCACTGGATTCCATAACTTATACCTTGATATAAATTTAAATCACAACGAAGCAAGGTATTCGGCTGATATAAAGCTGGTGTTTCCTGAAAACACTTAGGTGGGATAAAGTAGATATCCCCATAGTCAAAACTTTTTAAATCAGGAAACAATCGTCTGAAATTTTCTAATTGTCCAAAATTCAAGCGATAGAACAAAGCATAGCCCCACATCCGTTTGGCAGCATCATCCATTGGATGTGCAGTAGTTAATATAGGAGCTGTAGAGGCGATGATATTTGCTTCTAATGGCGAAAGCATTGTCGTAATGCTATGATTCGGTGTAGATAACACCATTTTCTTATCACTGTAGAGCACGATTGGCATTTGTCGTGTATCACTCTCGAGTGTTTCTTTGAATTTTTCTAACCGCATCAAAGAATTGAGATGCATGGCGTGATCAAGAATAAAGACTTCATGTTTTAAACTTAGCAAAGAACCTGCTACGATTTTTTTTATGAGATGGAGTCGATATACTTCACATGGCATTTTGGTATGTTCCGGTTCGATACAGTAGGTATTGAATCCACACTGTACCCCGTGTTTGGTAATTCGAAAGCTTACGTTGGTTTCAAATTGACGACCAGGTGTTGCTGGTCTTGCCTGTTGTTTCGCTCCAGCGCCACTTCCCAAATCTGGTTCAATGAGTTGCATGGCAAATACACCTTGTTCCCAAACTACAATAACATCCAAATGATAGCTCTCTCGCATAGAAAAACTTGTGATGGAATGAGGGTGTACTTCCTGGTAGCGCTTAGGAGGAAGCACATCTAGTTGCGGTGGTAATAAGGAGCTAGCAAATCGCAAGCGCAACCATTCATAAGTTTCAAGAATTAAGATTTTAAAGATATCTTGGTCCATGAGTTGTTTATTTTCCGCCGTGGCATAGAGTTGGTAGGTCGGATAGCGGACGTTACGTTGAAGATGTAACGGTTTCCTACGCATGTTTCTTGCCTCTATCATTGCTGTATCCAATGCTCAAATTGTGTTTGTAATCCTGCTCGTACCAGGGGGTCCCGTGATCCAATAAAGATCGCCTCCAATTGCAGTGTTTGGGGTGATTCTAGCATCCAACGATGAAGATTTGTAAGAAACCGTGGTATCATCAGAGCCATGGGATAGATTGATTTTTTAGTATCCAAACTAGTAATCGCAATGGTTTTCGCCTCTAAATTTTGCGTTGCTAGTATAGCTTGTTGCAGACAAGCTTCAATGGTTTCTCCATGCGTTTCATCGGTTTGCGCTAGTGGCGGATGTACAACAAACAACACCCCTTTCGCTGGAATTTTAGGCCACTGTGCTAAGTAGATTCCATAGGTCTGCATCGATAGAAGTTCTGCCTTGTGATGATAGTAGGCACTTGCCTCAATGGATGGATGGGCACAAATCGCATCCGATTCTTTTTGTAACATAATAATTGCTAAATCTACCTCTCGTTCTAATACGGGTGGGGTGACAAAGGTAAGGGTTGGTTGCATAATCGACTCCTTTCTGATTATATTTTTATCTCATTGTAACCGATTTCATCATTTCTACAGTGTATCATAACTTCTGAAAAAATTCCTTTCCTTGTCTACTTCTTGATGGAAATTGTACAAAAAAGTTTACAAGGCCATCATATTTCAACCAAATAGCTTCCAAAAAAAACTAGGTTTTCCCCTAGTCTTCGAGAAATAAAAACAGGCCACCCTTTGCTGCATATGCGTTACGGGTGTCTGATTTTGATTTTTTTCTATCTTTTTATACGTTCGTTTTTCCCTCTCCAACCTGTAACGCTATGACTTACAATGCCTCGCAAACTTGTAAAAGCAATTGTTGTAGCTTATCCGATTGTTTGGGCTGTGCGTAGAGTGCTAACATCGGAATATGATTGCTAGCGCACACTTGTGCTACGCCCAAACCACTCGTCTCAAATGCGATGTCCTCACTTGTTTGCAACTGTTCATACATATGTTCTGGATTGCTTACAAGTGGTAAATAGGCAATACTCATACGGGTGGGGTGCACAAGTTGTTTTACCAATGCAATCAAAGAACGGTCCAGTGTGAAACTAACATTGAAGCGTGGATGATGAAGTTGTGTTGCTACAATGAGTTCACTTGCTTGGTTTGTCGATACCACATCGGATAAAAACAAGACGACATCCAAGCGTTCATGGTCTAACAAGTATTGACAAAACATCGAGGTAGCAAGTGGATTGTCCTTTGTTTTCGATAGGATGAGCTGATGCTTATTTTGACTATAATAAACATCATGGTGTAATAAGCGTTTCTTGCTTACGATGGTTTGTGTTTCTAAGATATGTGTAAGATCTAATGTTTCATTTACAAGAATTCCAAGTCGCATAACAACTTCTCCTTTTTCTTACGATCCCGTCTTCCCCTATTAAAGCACATTATTCCTCTTCCTGCTATTGATATGATATTAGCTGAAGTTTTGATATTTTTTTTATGCAATCCATAGGCACATGGTTTAAAATACGGTATAATAGCACCCATACAAAGGAGTCTAACTATGTTCTATCTTTTTATCTTCATTGTGGGGATTGTAAGCTATCTTTCCTATAACAATCAACGGATTCAAGTTTCTAACTATAACTTGACATCATCTTCACCAAAACAAACACCACTTGTCATCGCCCATTTATCTGATTTACACAATGCAGCATTTGGTCGCGATCAAAAAAGACTTGTAACTAAGCTTTTAAAGAATCAACCAGATTTGATAGTCATTACAGGCGATTTGATTGATTCAAGACACCCAAATGTCACGCGAGCATTGGCTACCTTAACTCAATTACAGAAAATTGCCCCTACCTATTTTGTTTCTGGGAATCACGAGCAACGCTTAAGCGGCTATATTCACATCCGTCAACAAATCAAAGCACTCGGTGTTATTGTCATGGATGATGTTGGCTTAGATATCACAATCAACGATCACGCCATTGCCCTATTAGGACTGCAAGATCCAAGTTTTCTAGCTAGTAGTAATAAAGAGTTAATGCTGAAGGAGCGCGCTGCTACCCTGTTAAAACTCAAGGAGAAAACAAGTGCAGACTATACTATTTTATTGTCTCATCAACCCCAACTGCTAGAAGTCTACGAACGTGTAGCCGTTGATCTAGTTCTAAGTGGTCATGCCCATGGAGGGCAATTTAGACTTAGTCAAAAACAAGGTTTATTTGCTCCAGGACAAGGTTTTTTCCCTCACTATACCAAAGGTGCTTACCCATTAGCTTATGGAACCTTAATTGTAAGTGCAGGACTTGGCCCAAGTAGTATCCCCTTACGTGTACACAACCCACCGCATCTCAATATCATTGCAATTACATAAAAAAACATCACCTTCCTTTTTATTCTTGGGTGATGTTTTTATTTGATTGTTTTAGCGCATAACGTTGTACTTGTAACAATAATAGGGTATCCGCTTGTTCTCTTGAAACCCATACAAGTTGATGATCAGGCTCGGATGGCTGTTGCAATGCTCCCATGATACTACCCGTATAGAAGGCTCCGATTACTTGAATGTAATCGATGTAGGTTTCTGAGAAACGAAACTCTTGTGCTTCACATACAAAGCGTTCTACCTGAATACAAGCTCCAATTTCTTCCAAACATTCTCTAAGTAAGCACGTTTGATGATCCTCATTTGACTCTATTCCCCCACCAGGCAAAAAATAGCCAGTCGGTGTTTGTACAAGCGCAATATGGCCTTCTGAATTTTCGATAATAAGATAAGCACCCTTACGTTTACGATACGCAATACCCGCTAACTTTTCTCCAAATGTTGTAACTTCCATGTTTCTTACCTCACTCATTCTAGTTTACCATAATCGCTAGTAGCAAACAACATGATGTGACTACGCTTAGAACTTGCGTTTTCATTAAAACTCCTTACTTTTTAACATGGATCATACAGGACAATTCTTTACTTTTTCACACAAATACGCTATTATTATCAACGTATGTCATCGCTTGTGATGACGATTGGAGGAACATGATGTTAACAAGAGAATCCTTTCCACATAAATCAAGTATTGCTGATGTGGATGCAAATATTATTGTCTTAATTGCTTACCTAGCACCTGTAGTTTTATCTTGGGTACCAGGCGTACGTTATGCAGTTTGGGTATTACCACTCATCTTATTTTTTATTGAAGAGAAAAGTGACTTTGTTCGCTTTCATGCATTACAATCTTTGATTCTACATGCTATTTCTGCTTTGATTAGCTTTGTCTTTTCTTTCTTGGTTTATGGAATCATTTTAAACTTTATCCGTGCGTTTCAAATTAACTTTATCTATATGATCATTTCTGGTATTGTTTCGATTGTATCAAGTATCATTACATTAGTATTGTTTATTGTGATTGTATTATGTGCTGTTTATGCGTTTGGATATCGAAGCTTTGAAGTTCCAGTCATTGCACCTTTGGCTCACATTTTACAAACAAAATTTACAAAAAAATAATTTTTCACAAGATTGACAAATCAAATCGTATCAAGGATAATATATCCTGTCGTGTCATTTGAACATTACGAGCAGTTGGGCAGCTTATTACCCATCTGCTCTTTTTTTATGAAATTTGAAAGGAACCCTTATGTTAAAAAAAATCATACAAGACAAAGTGTTTTTATCCACTTTGCTAACGTTAGCCATTCCCATTACCTTACAAAACTTCATTACCTCATCACTAAACTTAGTCGATAACGTAATGATTGGTCGCCTTGGAGAAACTTCCATTGCTGCAGTTGGTCTTGCTAACCAATATTTCTTTGTTTTCTTACTTTGTATTGCTGGTATCAATGCCGGTGCAAATATCTTTATGGCTCAGTATTGGGGAAAAGATGATGTACCTAGCATCAAAAAAATCCTGGGAATCGATTTGAGTGTTGGTTTGATTGCCTCGTTATTTTTTGGTGGTGTTGCCCTCTTCTTCCCTACGCAAATAATGTCCATCTTATCCAAAGATCCAGAAGTAATTGCACTTGGTGCTACCTATATGCGCATTGTTGCTTTTAGTGTGGTTTGTACCAATGTTACCCAAGGCTTTTCTTCCGGTCTTAGAAGCATCAACAAACCAATGGCTCCCATGTATGCCTCATTACTTGGGGTGTGTAGTAATGCCTTTTTAAACTGGATCTTTATCTTTGGTAATCTTGGAGTTCCTGCTATGGGTGTTGCTGGTGCAGCGCTTGCTACAAGTATTGCTCGTGTGATTGAAATGAGCTATGTACTATGGGAAGTGTATGGTAAGCCTTGCTTAATCTCAAGTAGTTTAAAAGAACTTACTAGTTTCTCAATGCGTGATGTGAAAGCTTATTTCAATGTCTCAACTTCTGCTATTTTAAACGAACTTGTTTGGGCTTTGGGTATGACGGCATTTTCCATCGCTTATGCCATGATTTCAACAGAAGCCGTAGCAACGATGCAAATTGCCACTACGCTCAATAATATGTTTATGGTGTTATGTATTGGCTTAGGTGTTAGTTCATCGATTATGGTTGGGAATAAAATTGGTAGTAACGAAGAAAGTGTTGCAATCGATTACGGTAAAAAGTTTGCTTTTTTATCTCCTATTTTAGGTATAATTTTCGGCGCATTGATCTGGATTAGTGCTCCTGCTATCGTTTCTATCTTCAATGTTTCAAGTACAACCATCGATGCAACCATTACCGTACTGCGAATTATGGCGCTCTTTGCTCCATTGCGTTTCTTTACATGTGTTATGATCATCGGTATTTTCCGTGGTGGTGGAGATACGTTATATACGATGTTACTACAACTTGGTACCATTTGGTTATACGCCGTACCGCTCGCCTTTATTGCTGCTGCTGTGTTGAACTTCTCAGTAACCACAGTTTTCTTCTTAATTTGTACAGAAGAAATCGTGAAAATCGGGTTTATCTTCCAGCGTAACCGCAGTGGAAAATGGCTACACAACGTTGTAAATGAACCTACTCTTACTCCTGATTTAGCCTATGAAGCATAAAAGATCTCTTGCGAGATCTTTTTTATTGTTGAGCTTCAATGAGTTCCCATGTTTGTAGGAAGATGGTCACATCTCCTAGAAGTGCTCCCATCGCAATTAAATTACGTGGTTCTTCAACATCGATGAGCCAAAGTCCATTTTCCTTGTATAAGTAGAACTTGAGTTCATTGTTATTATCTTTCGCTAGTGGTGCAAGTTGTTCTTGTAGCAGTGCAGCTAGTGTGGAATCGATGGTTGCACGGTCCGCCTGTTGTAGGCTTAGAATTAAATACTGTGGAATACTTTTTAGCCCCCAAGCTGCCAAGGCAGTTCCTAATTCATAACTCTCTAATGTAACACCAATGATAGCTTCACTACCGGATATGGTGGTACTTGTAATGGTGTAGTCAAAATCTTGTAATTTATCCAAAATTGTTTTGGTTGTTTCCCCTTCTATGGATTGGTACAGTGTCAGCTGTTCCTCTGGTAAATATTTGTTGAGTGCCCATTGTAAATCAATCTTTTGTGCTACTTTCGCATACATGTGGAAATACCATTCTGGATGTAACCCCGTTAGGTACCAACCACCAAAAAGTAGTACTGCGATTGTTAATAGGACAAGTAATAATTTTTTCATTTTCTTCCCTTCTTTCGACTTCATGCTAACACGAATGTTGCGCAACTACAATTTTGATACCTTAGGACAGTTTTATCGTTTTTAACTATTCAAATAAGCAGTTATTTCGTATACTATAAGTATTACTTACTCGAGGTATCTAGGAAAGGAATGTTTATGAAACAACGTCTATTACTTATCGGGATCTTATTATCCCTCTTATCGAAATACATCCAATGGCAAACGCAAGCCATAGTTGGAGATGTACTAATCCTTGTTGCTGGTCCATTTTTGTTGTTGGCACTCTTGTTTTATCTTCCAGCATTTACCAAACACTATCCAAGTAAGACTAGCAAACAATTCGCTTTGCTCCTAATTATGAGTGTATTTTGGTTTCAGTGTTTTACAATGGTTAGCTTTGGATGGAACAATCACTTCGGCTTTGTATTTTTGCCTCTTGTCCTTATATTTACTACTTGGACCTTATGGAGTGCCTATCAACTTTTTAGAAAGGAAGTCTAACAAATGATTGATTATGCAGCCCTACAATGTTATCAAACTTTATTAGAGACAACACAACTACAAACAGGCTATCAAAGCTTGATTGCCCTCTTAAAGACACTACATAACATCTTGCAATCCTCTCAACCCGAACTAGAGTGGAATCAACAACTCGTTGAAAATCGAATGGACTTTGCCTATATGCAAGCAAGACCCAAGCAATTAAAAGCAAAGGGATTAAAACTTCAAATTGTTTTTGTTCATGAACGTTTTCAGTTTGAAGTTTGGCTCTCTGGTTATAATCGTAAGATTCAACAAAACTATACGTCTAGCCTTCGTCAATTACCGCTTGGCTATGAGCTAACAAAAGATCCTCTGCGCATTGATTACATTGTGAAAACAACATTGCCACAATCGCTAGTTTATGAGCCAATAACCACGCTACAAGCAACACTAGAAACTACCATTGCGAAGATGTATCGGTTTGGTTTATCCTTATAACAAAAAAAACGTCGAAAGACGTTTTTAAATTACTTTGGTTGTATAATCTTCTACATTCCAAACGCGGTCCACTACATCCTGATAAAATTCAGGTTCATGGCTTACGAGGATGACGGTACCTTTATATGCTTTAACTGCACGTTTTAACTCTTCTTTTGCTTCTACATCCAAGTGGTTGGTTGGCTCATCGAGTACGAGCAAATTACAAGGCTGGTTCATAATTTTTGCTAGGCGAACCTTAGCATTTTCTCCCCCAGAAAGTACACTCATACTACTCTCAATGTGATCGGTTGTTAGACCACACTTTGCAAGGGCAGCACGAACTTCTCCATTGTTTAAGCCTGGGAAGGTATCCCAGAATTCATCCATTGCGGTTTTTGTTGAACTACGCTCTTCTTGTTGGAAGAATCCAATTTCTAAGAACGGATCATGTTCTACACTTCCAGCAAATGGTGGAATAATACCCAATAAGGTTTTTAGTAAGGTAGATTTTCCTAATCCATTGACCCCTTTGATTGCAACCTTTTGATTACGTTCAAATTCAAGGTTCATTGGTGTCGTTAAGGCATGATCATACCCAATCACCAAGTCCTCTGTTTTAAAGATGACTTTACCTGGTGTTCTAGCTTCTAAAAAGCCAAACGTAGGTTTGATTTTTGTTTTCGGTTTGGATAATAAATCCATTTTATCCAATTTCTTTTGACGAGAGTTTGCCATATTACGCGTTGCAACACGCGCCTTGTTACGTTGAATAAAGTCTTCCAACTCTTCAATTTCTTTTTGTTGTTTATTGAAGGCAGAAAGTTGTTGTTTCCGTTTAATTTCAACCATATTCAAGAAGTTATCGTAGTCTCCTGTATAACGTGTTAACTCACTGTTTTCAATGTGATAAATAACATTGATTACACTGTTTAAGAACGTTGTATCATGACTTACTAGGATAAAGGCATTTTCATAGTTCTTTAAGAACTCTTGCAACCAAGTAATGTGATTTTCATCCAAGTAGTTGGTCGGCTCATCCAGAATTAAGATCATTGGGTTTTCAAGTAATAACTTTGTTAGTAATACTTTTGAACGTTGCCCACCAGATAATTCCGATACATCTTTGTCCAAACCAATATCGAGTAGTCCAAGACCACTAGCGACTTCATTGATTTTCGCATCGATCATATAGAATCCACCATGATCTAAGATATCTTGGATTTCTCCTACCTCATTCATAATTTTATCCATACGCTCATCACTACAATCAGCCATTTCTTCATACATTGCAATCATTTCAGCTTCCAGTGTGAACAAGTGTAAGAAGGCATCTTGCAATACATCTTTGATGGTTTTTCCTGGTGTTAAGTTGGTATGTTGGTCTAAGTATCCAGTTGTGATACGGTTACACCATTCCACTTTACCTTCTTCCGGTTTTAGTTTACCGGTAATAATATTTAAGAATGTCGATTTCCCTTCTCCATTCGCACCCACTAGACCAACATGTTCTCCATTCAATAGACGGAAACTTGCGTTTTCTAGGATCGTACGACCTCCAAAGCTATGCGACACATTTTGTACATTTAAAATACTCATGTTATTTGCTCCTTAAACTGGGAAAAAAGCTGATTAATCAGCTTTTTTCTTATTGATTTCGTAAATAATACGTTCGATTTTATTTCCACGTTCCAATGAATCATCATGGAAGAATTGCAAATCTGGGGTTTTACGAATGCTTAGGCGTTTTGCCAATTCGCTTCGGATAAACCCTTTTGAGCGTTGCAATGCTTTCATCCCTGCTTCTTTGCGTTCTTCTTTTCCTAAGAAACTTACATAAACGCGAGCAATGGACATATCACTAGTACATCTTACATCAGTAATGGTAATAAAACCTACTTTTGGGTCTTTCAATTGGAACTGAATGATTTCACTCACTTCTTTTTGAATGATTCCGCCCATTTTTTCAGCTTTTGCACTCATAATTTACCTCTTTATTTGGTTATTTTACAATAACTTGTTTGTCTTCGAATGCTTCAACTGTATCATTTTCACGGATATCGTTGTATCCATCGATCGTAATACCGCAATCGAATCCAGCTTTTACTTCTTTCGCATCGTCTTGGAAACGTTTCAAGCTTCCTAGTTTTCCAGTGTAGATAACTACACCGTCGCGGATGATACGAACTCCACATTCTTTTTTCAAGACACCATCGGTAACCATAACTCCGGCAATGGTTCCCACTTTGGATACTTTATATGTTTGACGTACATTGGCATTCCCGATTACAACTTCTTCGTAAACTGGAGCTAACATACCTTTCATAACTGCTTCCATTTCTTCTAATGCTTTATAGATGATGTTGTGAAGACGAATCTCTACACCCAACTCTTCTGCTTTTTTACGAACCAATGCACTTGGACGTACATTGAAACCATAAATTACAGCATGAGAAGCACCAGCTAACATAACATCACTCTCCGTAATTGCACCAACTGTTGAACGGATAACACGTACGCGAACTTCGCCATTGTCCAAACGTTCTAAGCTAGCTTTTACCGCTTCCGCACTACCTTGTACGTCAGCTTTTACGATTACTTTGATTTCTTTTAAGTTACCATCTTCGATTTGTTTTGCCAAATCGTCAAGAGTAAGTGCACTTGAAGCATTACGTTCCAAGTCAACACGGTTTTGTAGACGTGTTTCAGCAATTTGACGAGCTTTCTTTTCGTCTTTGAATGCTTTGAAGACATCACCTGCAACTGGTACATCACTCAAACCAATGATTTCCACTGGCATCGAAGGAAGCGCCAATTTGATTTCACGTCCCAAGTCATCCGTCATTTTACGTACACGTCCAAATGCAGTACCAACTACAAGCATATCACCTGTGTGTAGGCTACCATTTTGAACAAGTAACGTAGCAACTGGTCCACGACCTTTGTCTAGTTTTGCTTCAATTACAGAACCAGAAGCTGTTTTGTTTGGATTAGCACGGAAGTTTTCAACTTCGGAAAGGATCAAGATTGTTTCTAATAAACTTTCAATTCCTTCTCCTGTTTTCGCAGATACTTTAACAAAAATTGTATCTCCACCCCATTCTTCTGGCATCAACCCGCTATCGCTCATTTCGCCCATAATACGGTCGAAATTTACGTCTGGTTTATCAATTTTATTTACCGCAACAATAACTGGTACTCCAGCAGCTTTGGCATGGTCAATTGCTTCTCTTGTTTGAGGCATAACACCATCATCAGCAGCTACAACGATAATAACGATATCCGTTACTTGTGCTCCACGAGCACGCATTGCTGTAAAGGCCTCATGACCTGGCGTATCCAAGAATGTTAACTTTTGGTTGTTGTATTTTACTTGGTAAGCACCGATATGTTGGGTAATCCCACCAAATTCGCCGCTTGTTACATGTGTTTTTCGAATCGTATCCAAAAGTGTTGTTTTACCATGGTCAACGTGACCCATGATTGTAATTACTGGTGGACGAGAAGCAAGGTTTGCTTCATCTTCTTCTTCTACGATCTCTTCAAAGTTATGTTCTTCAATGATGATTTCTTTTGTACATTCAACACCGAATTCCATACAGATTAGTTCAATATTTTCATCGTCTAATGTTGTATTGATGGTTACCATTGTACCCATCATGAACAACAATTTGATGACTTCACTTGCACCTTTATGTAACTTTTCAGCCAATTCACCAACCGTTAATGGTCCATAATAAACAATGCTTTTTACCTCTTCCACAACTTTACGCGGAGCGTAATTGTTTTGGTTACGGTTTTGATTGTTTCTGTTTGGTTTCTTGTTGTTGCCTCTTCTTACTGGTCTTGCCATATTACCACCTAGCCTTTCAATTTACTACTGAGCGCTTTCGCAAAGCCCTCGTCCGTAATCGCTACAGCAACGCGGTTGAATTCTCCAATTGCTTGAGAGAGTTCGACTGCTGTATCGACAAATACATACTCTATTTTATAAAATGCACATTTATCCGTTAGTTTCTTCTTGGTATTATCGCTGGCATCGCCTGCGATAATAACCAATTTGGCACTACGGTTTTGAATACTTTTTAATACACTATCACCACTGACCGCTTTGCGAGCCCGCATGGCCAGTCCCAAAAGATTTAAGTTATTGTTCATGTTGGAATAATTCCTTTAGTTCATCATACAGAGACTGCGGAATTTCAACTTCCAAAGCACGGGCTAAACTTTTTCTTTTGATGGCAACTTCAAGTGCTTCCATTGATTTTTTCAAGTAAGCACCGCGTCCATTTTTTCTACCAGTCAAATCGATTTCTACCGTATTTTCTGGTGTTTTAACAATGCGCAATAAATCCTTTTTTGGACATTGCTCATTGGTTGCAACGCATTTACGCATTGGAATTTTTTTCATAAAAAACCCCCTTGTTATTCTTCGTAATACTCGTCGAATTCATCAAAGTCGATATCGTCATTGATCCATTCTTTTTCACGTTCTGCAGCTTGTTGAGCTTCAATTTCAGCCAACTCTGTTTCAGAATAAATTGGTTTCATTTCATAGTCTTTGTTGCTTAAATCAAATGTTGCAACACGACGACGTGGTTGAGACTCTTCATCATCCGTTTTGAACACGCGTTTTTTCGGTTTCGCAGGTGCTACTGGTGCAGATGCATTGGCAGCTCCGGCAATTTTTTCGAATTTAGATACGTATTCTTGACGTTCTTTGATATCTTTTTGTTTTGCTTTTTCTTTTGCAAGTTTCGCAGCAATTTCAAATTCATCCAATTCACGTGGTTTTGCATCTTCAACAACAACTTCTTCTTCAACTGTTTCCACAACGCTTTCGCTTGTTGCTTCTTCTACTGGAGAACTAGCTGCAAATTCTGCTTCTGTTTCTTCCAGGGTTGCCACTTCGTTTTCATACGTATTAAACTGTGCATATTGTGCAGTATCATGTGCCAATTTCGCAGCTGCAGCTTTTTGTGCTTGTTGATCTGCAACGATTGCTTCAAAGTCAATTTCCATCGCACGAACTTCAGTTTCCGATTTGATATCAATTTTACTTCCTGTCAATTTTACAGCCAAACGAGCATTCTTCCCTTTTTTACCAATTGCTAGAGACAATTGATTATCAGGTACTACTACAAGCAATCCACCACGACGTTCGTTCGTGTTGTTGATTACTGCTAATACATTCGCTGGTGCCAATGCATTTTTAATTAATTCTGTTACATCGTCACTCCATTCGAAGATATCGATTTTTTCACCTTGTAATTCATCGATAACAACTTGTACACGTGCTCCACGAGGTCCAATACATGCTCCAATTGGATCCACGTTTTCATTACGTGAATAAACAGCCATTTTCGTACGTTCACCCGCTTCACGAGCGATTGCTTTGATTTCAATGATTCCTTGGTAAATTTCAGGAACTTCTTTTTCAAACAAACGTTTTACTAAGTTTGCATCTGCACGGCTTACCAGTACTTGCGCTCCCTTAGTTTCTTTGTTTACTTCACTTACAACCACACGGATTGTTTGTCCTTCACGGTATGTTTCCCCAGGAATTTGAGCAACGCGAGGCATTAAGGCAATGGTTTTTCCAATATTAACAAGTGCAAATTTTTCTTCCACTGTTTCTACGGTACCAAATACCAAATCATCCAATTTATCGATGTATTCTTCGTAAATTGCCATTTTTTCAGCTTCACGAATTTTTTGTTTCATAACATTTTTAGCCAAGATAACAGCAGCACGTCCGAAGCTACGAATATCAACTTCTTCCTCTACCAAATCACCTAGCTCATAAGATTGACGGATTTTTTG
>JBOFMT010000045.1:0-7558 GCA_051658525.1 Erysipelotrichaceae bacterium
GCGATAGATTTTTTTCACGTCTTTAAATTCAATGTACGTATTCATACTTCCATCTCCTATCTTAACTTTTTTATTCTATCACATTTTGTAAGACAATTGCCTGCTAACCCGGAAATAACAAAAAATACCACACTTCAAAACAAAAAAAAGAGCGTTCGCTCTTTTTCACTCTGCTTTGACGCTAACACCTTTCCAAAAAGCAACATAGTCTTTGATTTCTTTGGCTGCTTCTTTGGGTTGTGGATAATACCAAGCTGCATCCTTGTTTGTTTCCGTTCCCACTACCACACTGTAGTATTTCGCGTTACCTTTCCAAGGACATACACTAGTAGTCGCACTATCGACCAAGTAGTCTGTATTCACATCCGCTTTCGGGAAATAATGATTTCCTTCAATCACAATCGTGTGTTCACTTTGCGCAATCACAACATCGTTCCAAATTGCTTTGATCATGTTATCACCTCTTTTGCTAAACTGTATCACACAAGGGATAATTTGCAATTCAAACACGCTAATCGTATGACTTCCCTTTTGAAATACAACTGTGGTATGATAAGCAATGTTTTTAGGAGGATTGCTATGTTTGATGTGTTACAAATACCAGCCTTGTTTTATCTTTATCAGCCACATACCCAAGCATTATGGATGAGTGAGCAATTAAAGCAATTATGTCCAAATTTGAGTGAAGATATGTGTCGTCAAAGCTTTGAAAGCAAAACACTTTATGTTCAACATACAACCTATGACATCCTTTGTACTCCTTATATGGAAGATACTTGGTATTGCGCTTTGGAAGCAAAAAAAGATCTAACAAGACTGCATATGACCTATCAACACATTTTAGATGCCCTTCCTGAACTTGTCTTCTTTAAAGATGAATCCTTACGCTATATTGCAGCCAATAAGGCAACTCATGATTATTATCAAGCGATGGGCGTAACCTCTTTACTTGGTAAACACGATTTACAACTCCCCCTCGATCCTACCTTTATTCAACATTGCAATGACAATGATCTAGCCATGTTAGCAGCAAAAACCACAACAACGACCATCGAATCTTCCCAAGCAAGCGATGCTAGCGTGACCTACTTTGAAGCATCAAAAACCCCATTATACGATCCAAGTGGTAACTTTCAAGGATTGATTGGCCGTGTACGCGATGTTACTACGGTAATCCAAGCCCAAGAACGCCTTGAATATTTGAGTTATCATGACACCTTAACTGGTCTATACAATCGTACTTTTGCTGATCATCTTTTTGAAACGCAATTACAAGAGCAGGATTTTCCAGTTGGTCTTGTACTAGGTGATTTAAATGGGCTAAAACTTGTCAATGATATTTTAGGTCATAAAGCGGGCGATCATTTCATCCAACAAGTTTCCAAGTGCTTAGAAACTATTGCCGACGCTTCCATGTATTGCATTCGCCTTGGTGGTGATGAACTCATGATCATTATCAAACAAGCCACACAAGCACAAGCTAGGCAATTGATTGACACCATACAATCAGAACTTGCACTACTTCCTACGCATATTTTCCCCACTACCATGAGTATGGGGATGAGTATGGTAGCTGCCGCTGATCAAATTGATGATGCGTTTGCGCAAGCCGATGCGATGCTCTATCTACAAAAGCAACAAAGTACAGCATCATTACATCAGACCATTCTTCAGAATATGCATCAGGAACTTTGTCAACTCAACCCGAACCGAATCACAATGACACGTTCGATGCTATCCTATGCAAGGCAAGCAAACCAACTACTCGAGTTAACCACAAGCGAAAGCTTACGGTTACATCAACTCATTCTTTACCACGATCTTGGTGATATTGGAGCTCCACTACACCAAGACAAGAAAACCATCCACGTTGAACGGGGGTATCGCTTTGCTCGATTGTTGCCACCACTGCATTTGAGTGCAGCCGATATATTAGAGCATCATGAGTGTTTTGATGGAAGTGGCTTCCCCAACCAAAAGCAAGGCTTTGAGCTTTCCTACATCGCACGAATTTTCTCCATTCTTGAGCACTTTGCCAAGCAAACAACCTGCCCGCAATGGGATTCGCGTTTTGATCCTGGCTTGTTTAATCAACTTCTACCGTTATATAAAAAAGAATCAGCACACTGATTCTTTTTTTATAGGGCTCCACCCCTTCGAATACAACACAGTTCTTTTGAACTCAAATCATGACGTAACGCAAGCATTTGAACGTGTGTTGTGGTTGCCTTTACTTCGTGATGTAGCTCTAATTGTGAGAAATCAAACTGGACAACGTCATCCTCCTTCACTTGTGAGAGTAGAGATGCATCATCAAACACAAGCGGTAAGATCCCGAAATTAATTAAATTAGCGCGATGAATGCGAGCAAAACTTTGCGCCACAACAACACGGATACCCAAAGCTACCAAAACCAATGCAGCATGTTCACGACTCGAACCTTGTCCATAGTTGCTACCAGCAAACACCACACCACCGTGATGTTGTTTCGCTTTGCTAACTAATTGCGGTGCAATACTGGAAAAAGCAAAGGTGGATAATTTTTCCAAGTTCGAACGATACGGCAACACCTTAGCAGTAGCAGGTATGATGTGGTCGGTAGATACATTATCAGGTAGCAGTGCTAGTAGGGTAGTTGATAACTGATTGGGTAATGGCGAACTTTTTGGTAAAGGTTTGATATTAGCTCCATACACAATTGGTTTTTGTTCCAAGCTAGGATAACATAGCAAAGGCTCACTACTAGGTTGTACGCGTGCTTCGACATCCTCATGTGTAATTCCCATTGGATTTTGAATACAACCAGCAATGGCTGCCAAAGTAGCACTCTCTACACTTGCTAAATAGACCAAGGCATCAGCTGTACCACTACGCCCCTTAAAATTACGATTAAAGGTACGCAAGCTGACCCCACCCGCTTTGGGTGCTTGTCCCATACCAATACAAGGTCCACAAGCACATTCTAAAATACGAGCACCAGCAACAATAAAATCTTGTAGATAGCCTGCTTGAGCAAGTTGTTCCATCACAGCCTTTGAACCACAGCTTAAGGTTAGGCTAACATTAGGATGCACTTGCTTGCCTCTAAGCATTTGTGCTGCCCTTGCTAAATCATGAAAACTAGCATTCGTACAGCTTCCAATACATACTTGATCCACCGGCATACCAACAAGTTCTGCAATCGGCACTACATTATCCGGAGCATATGGTTTGGCAATCATTACATCGACAGTGGATAAATCCAAAGTGTAGGTTGTATCAAAATTTGGATGTTCGTGTTGCAACGCAATAAAGTCGCTACCACGGCCTAATCGTTCTAAGAATGCCTTTGTTTGTGCATCACTTGGAAACAGCGAGGTCGTTACCCCAAGTTCTGCCCCCATATTACAAATGGTAAAACGCTCTTCCACACGCAAACTAGCGACCCCTTCACCATAGTACTCAAAAACATGGTTGACATTCCCACTGACTCCAAAGTGTTGTAATAAGGTTAAAATCACATCCTTGGCACTTACGCCAGCTCGTAAGCTTCCTGTTAATTCAATACCGATGACCTTGGGCATCAACAACGTAAAGGGGCGTCCTGCCATCGCTTTTGCGACATCTTGTCCCCCAGCCCCAATGCATAACATTCCTAACGCACCATTGCTAACCGTATGGGAGTCACTTCCTAGCAGTGTTTTTCCAGGTTTTGCGAACTGTTCCAAATGGACTTGGTGACAAATCCCATTACCCGGTTTAGAAAAGATGATGCCATAGCGATCCGCCACCGATTGTAAAAAAGCATGATCATCCGCATTTTCAAAGCCACTTTGAATCGTATTGTGATCGACATAACTCACTGCCAATTCATTTTGAATTTTAGCTACACCAGTTTGTAGAAACTGTAAATAAGCTACGGTTCCCGTAGCATCCTGTGTTAATGTTTGATCGATTTTTAGTTCGATTTCATGGAATGTCTCCATCACTCCGGAAACCAGATGCTGTGCAATAATCTGTTTTGTTAGATTCATATTCCACCTCCTTGCAACCATCATATCATAAATTTTCATAAAAAATGTTACTGTTTACATTTTTGTGATATAATTTTCATAATATAGGAGGTAGCATATGGCATTTCAAACGCAATTATCCAAGCAGTTGCATACCGACACAAGCATTCCTTCACAGCTTTATGAGCAATACCGAGTCAAAAAAGGCTTACGCAATGCTGATGGCACTGGCGTTCTAATTGGACTTACAAAAATATCCGATGTAGTAGGTTACCAAATGATTGATGGAACCAAGCAAAACTGTGATGGTATGTTGTATTATCGTGGCATATCGGTACTCGAGATGTTACAAGAAGATGTAAATCGTAGTAATCGGTTTGAAGAATGTATCTATTTGTTATTGTTTGGTAGCTTACCAAACACAAGTCAATTAGACGCCTTTCAAGCATCCTTAAACAAACAACAAGACTTACCACCAAACCTTAGTATTGCGCACATTGCCGCAAACCCACAAGGCAATTGGATGAACAAACTTCAACAAATTATACTACAACTCTACACGTTTGATGCGAATGCGGATGATAATAGCATCGAACACACCTTACAACAAGGCTTAGCGCTCATTGCTAAAATGCCAGCAATCCTTGCCTGTATGCAACCACATACGAAACAACAACAAGACCTTACGCAAAAGAGCATAAGCTATCGCTTGCTTGCCCTATTAAGTAGTGACACGAGCTTTCTTGACAAGCGAGCACAAGTACTTGACGCCTTGCTCGTCCTTCACGCAGATCATGGTGGTGGTAACAACTCGACCTTTACCAATGTCGTGTTGTCTTCTACGGGAACCGATTATTATTCCACCATCTGCAGTGCGATTGGAAGTCTCAAAGGTCCTAGCCATGGTGGTGCAAATACTTGCGTTCACGAAATGATGTTAGCAATACAGCAAGATATTGGTTGGGATGCAAGTGATGAACAAATAAAAAGCATTGCTCATGCCTTACTAGATGGAACTTATTACGATCACAAAGGTCTCATCTATGGATTGGGGCATGCAGTGTATACATTGAGTGATCCACGCGCATGCGCACTCAAACAACTCATTGCAACACTACCCAACATGGAACAATATCAAGACCAATTCACATTTTACCAACGTTTTGAAACCATTGCCAAGCAAGTAATACTCGAAAGAAAAGGTATTGTGGTAGCAAGTAATATCGACTTTTATAGCGGATTGGCATTTTCCATGCTTGGATTTTCTAGCATCCTATTTCCGCTTATCTTCGTCACTGCTCGCATGAGTGGATGGCTCGCACACAACATTGAAAACAAACGCTTTTGTAATAAAATCGTACGACCAGCAACCAAATATGTTGGTAATCTCTACCCATACACCCCATTAAAGGAGCGCTTATGAAAACGGTAACCTTAATCAAAGGCGATGGCATCGGGCCTGAAATCATCGATGCTACCATTGAAGTTCTAACGCATTTACAAGTTCCTCTCACGTTTGAAGAGCAGTGGATTGGAGAAAGTGCCATTCATCGTGGTCTTGATTTATGGAATGATGCAGCCCTTGCTAGCATCGCCAAAAACAAGCTCGTACTTAAAGGACCAACCGAAACAAAACTTGGTACTGGTTTTCGTTCGGTCAACGTAGCCTTACGAAAGCACTTTGATCTCTATGCCAACATTCGCCCCATACAGTCCCTACCCAACACCTCCCAGCGTTACCACGATATTGATTTGATTATCTTTCGTGAAAATACAGAGGATCTGTATGTAGGAGTAGAAACAATCATTAGCCAAGATGAAGTGCATGCAACTAAAATCATTACTCGTAAAGCAAGCGAGCGCATCATTCGCAAAGCATTTGCTTTTGCGCAAGCAAACAATCGCAAACACGTAACGTGTGTACATAAGGCCAATATCTTAAAACATAGCGATGGTCTGTTTTTAGCTATTTTTGAAACCATTGCCAAAGAATATCCAGACATTGAAAGCGATGCAAAAATCGTTGATAATATGTGCATGCAACTTGTCATGTATCCCGAGCGCTATGATGTTTTGGTCATGCCAAACCTCTATGGTGATATCTTATCCGATCTAGCGAGTGGATTTATCGGAGGTCTTGGCCTTGCACCAAGCTCGAATATTGGAATGGATTGTGCACTCTTCGAAGCCGTACATGGCTCTGCACCAGATATTGCTGGCAAACAAATCGCCAATCCAACTGCAATGCTACTTTCTGCCTGTCTATTACTTGATCATCTAGGATTACAAAAAGAGGCCCAATGGATTCGCTATGGTATTACGCGTGTCTACCTAAAAGGCAAACACACAACACCCGATGTCAGAGGCAAAGCAACGACAAGCGAATTCATTAAGGCTCTCATCAAAGAAATTGATAGTTATCGTGGTTATGTTAGTGAACCTGCTCTAAGATAAAGTCACGAACATGTTGTTCATAGGCAAGTGGGTCATGCATAAAGCTCTCCGCATGATCACTATCTTCCACCAACCAAAGCGTACTCGTTCCACGGTGCGCTTTTTCTAATGCTTCACTCATCTCTACCGGTGTAAAGTGATCTTCTTTCCCATGGATGTACAAGGTTGGTACATCACAATGTGCAACCGCAGCACGAACATCTACATCTCGAATTGAAAATCCATACAGTAATCGACACCAAATGCTAGCACCATATAAAAAGAAGTCCGGTAATCCCGTTTGCTGTTTGAGTTGAAAGCTCAATTCATCCCACAAACTAGCATAAGGACAATCCGCAATGACAAATGCAACATCCGAATCGAGGGAAGCACTTAACAGCGCCGTACTAGCACCCAACGATTCCCCATGTAGACCAATTTGTGCACCAGGATGTTGTTGGCGAACCCATGCGATCAAAGCTTTTAAGTCATGTTGCTCATAGTAGCCCATTGAAAGGGCAGCGCCACTACTAGCTCCATGAAAGCGATGGTCGTATAAATAACAATGAAATCCAAGACGCTGAAACATCAATGCATATTTTACACTTCCATAACGGGTATAGGAGAATCCATGCGCCAAAATACAAACGCGATTGGATGGTTGCAATGCGGGTAAATACGTAACAGCTAATTCCACACCTTCCAAGGGGACATTTTGATGTTCCTTGACAAGTGTAGACCACTGCTCTGCTCTAAATTTCCCATCTTCCACTTCTTTTTCATAACTTTGTTCTAAGCTGAATTTTCGTGGTTGCATCACCATGCGCAATAAGAACCATGTCAGTAAACTATATGCTAGCAGTAAAAACAAACCAATCCATACAAGCCACATAAGACAACCTCCGTTTTTTTCCATACGTATACTGTATCACATTTTCATGCAGGATTTCTATAAAAAAAAACATCGCTTAGCGATGTTATGTATAACCTGGTGGCCAAGGTCGGACTCGAACCGACACAGTATCTCTACCGGCGGATTTTGAGTCCGCTGCGTCTACCAATTTCACCACTTGGCCAGGTGAGTACTATCATACCGTATTTCAAGTTAAAATACAAGTGTTTTTTATTTGTTT
>JBOFMT010000046.1:0-30657 GCA_051658525.1 Erysipelotrichaceae bacterium
AATAAAAAAAGTGCCCTAAGGCACTAAGATTTCATATGGTGTTAAAAATGCTTCTAGATTGGATAAATCAATAAACTCATCATCAATCCATTCATATCGCTCATCGATTTCAATTTGATCTTGCGTAGTATCTAAATGAACCAAAGCAGGGATTGCTTGAATGCCGAATTTATTTTTGATGGCCTCGATTTCTACAGCAGATGCATCACTCGCTACTTCAATACGAACAATACTTGTGAAATCGGTGTTTGGATATAAGGCATAGAGATTTGGGATTAGCACTTGGTGAAGATAATCGGAATTACCATCACCAACTTGTGTAATCATTACAAAGCTAACATTGGGATGGGTCTCCATATACGACTCAAGTTGGGTGGAAGTAATGGTATCATCATTCATGATATCTAAGGCCAACTTGTTGGTTTTTGATTGGGAAATTAATTGACTTGAAAAGAAAATTGCAACAACAAAGATTGCAAAACTAACAACAGATACAATAATTTTTTTATGCATAGAATCACCTCTTAACAAATATTATACCATAACAATTGTATTTGCACAAACCTGCAAGATTACGGTATAATAGCAGGGAGGTGGAAGTATGAAATTGCAGTGGAAAAAATGGATGTTTAGCAGCGTACTGACGCTGTTACTCCTAATGACGATCTTTGGTGTTTTGGCCCTCTTTGTGAGTGGACCAAATCGACAATATGAAGCAAAAATCAATGAAATTACAACTAAAATTAAAACCGTACAACCGGATGCAAGTGTTGCATATGATGTATATCGTTATGCAACCTATATTGCTAGTGATATCGAAGGATTTATCATCTACGATGCGAATGGTGATTTTGTGCTACAACGTAGTGCTGCGCAAATCGATTTTGACACAGCGAGTGCACGAGCAAGAAGTGACTATCAAGTTGAGGCAACAAGTATTGCTATCGGGTACGGATATAAAAATGCTGTGTATAAAATCAAAGCTGAGGGTGTTACCTTATTTTTAGATTTTGACACGCTTGAACTAGTCTCGTATTATGAGGGGGAATTATAATGGAAGAAATGTATCACAAACCATATTTTAATCGAAGAAATTATATCTTAGATCAAATTGAGCACTTTTCAATGAACAGTGATGAGTTGTTACTTGTGCTGTTGATTGATTTTTGTAATGAACAAAACATGGTAATTTCTCATGCGCTTTTAGCGGACAAGACACATAAGGGATTGGATGAAATTGATAAGACCCTAACATCCTTAACGAATAAAGGATATTTGGATATCCGTATGGGTAACCGTCAAATTGTTTTTGATATTTCAGGTGTGTTTAAGGAACAACGCATTGAGACGGTATTTAATTCTACCTTGTTTGAAGTGTTCGAAAATGAATTTGGACGTACCTTCTCACAAATGGAAGTAAGTCGTATCAGTGATTGGATGAAACAATACGAACAACAGCTTATCATCTATGCATTGCGTGAAGCTGTGATTTACAATAAAAAGAGTTTAGACTATATCGATAAAATTCTTGTGGAATGGAAGCAACGTTCGCTCAGTGTAGAGGATGTTGAGAATGGTGTAAAATGAGTTGGACCGAAATCTTAGCGTGGATGGAAGAACTCTTTCCCAATGCGGAGTGTGAACTTGTACATCACGATGCGTTTACCTTGTTGGTTGCTGTTGCACTCAGTGCCCAAACAACCGATGCGGGTGTCAATAAGGTGACTCCAGCCCTATTTGCGGCTTATCCAACCCCACATGCATTACAGGATGCGAAGTTGAGTGATGTTGAGTCCTATTTGAAAACCATAGGATTGTATCGTTCCAAAGCAGCCAATATCATCGCTTTATCCAAACGTTTGGTTGAAGTTTACGATGGAGAAGTACCAGAGCGCATGCAAGACTTAATTACGTTACCAGGTGTTGGTCGTAAAACGGCTAGTGTGGTCCGTAGTGTGTGGTTTGATATTCCAAGTGTTCCAGTAGATACTCATGTAGAACGTGTCAGCAAACGCTTAAAAATAGCCAAAGAGAGTGATGATGTGTTAGCGGTAGAACGAAAGTTCAAGCGCAAGATTCCAAGAGACAAGTGGAATAAAACCCATCATTTGTTTATTTTCTTTGGTCGCTACTATTGTACAGCCCGTAATCCCAAGTGCCAGCACTGCAAGTTACAACAACAGTGCCGTTATGCAAAACAAAACCAGTGACCCAAACGGGTCATTTTTTTAGCTTGAAAGCACGAAAAAAGATGGATTGCTCCATCTTTATTGGTTATTCATCACCTTCAACAGTAGGTCCACCAGTTCCTTCGTTATCGGTTGGTGGTAATACTGGGTCGGTAGGAGAAGTAACTGGCGGTGGTGTAACAGGATCTGGTGTTCTAAATTCTGTACACACTTGATTGCTCGTTGCTTCTGTTAAGTTAAATCCATAATATCCACAAACACGGATATCGGAACTTTCTGGGAACGTATACGGTACGCTCTGTTTATCGATTTCATAGGTAACACTGTCGGTTTTTGTTCCATTGACATAAATATCAGCTTTGTAGCCAACCGTTCCATAGATCAAACGAATATCAAAGAATTTTTTTCCGCTACCTTTGATTCCATATAAATCCCATTCCTGGGTGCCATCGAATGCTTCTAGCATCGTGGTGTCTTTATATGGGGCAAAGTTTAGGATAAGAGTTCCTAATTCTGCATTGTATTCAGCGCTGAAGCTATCCAAAGATTCTAGTGATGGAGCCTCTAATGAACCAAGCGTTGCAAATTGAGATTTGATCATACCTGTTGTCAGGATGTCTGAATTTGCACCAGCTGGGGCTGATACATAAGGGAACACACCTTCTACGTGGGTAATATCCACAACACCGCTTGGGCGTGCAATTGCTTTTGGTGTTGAAAGCGTTGCGGTATAATCCAACATCAAGTTATTGATTTTACCTGGAATATTTAAATTCATTTTCGCGGTATCGAAGTATGTGTTTTTACCTTTGACTGGTACATCGTATCCAGCCCATGTGGCTACGGTATACTCACTCGTATAGGCAACCATCCACTTATCCTTCATTGCCGTTTGTGGAATTCCATAAGCAAGACCATCGCTTGCCCAGTCAGTTGTTCCGGTTTTCCCATAAACTGGGTAACTATCAATTAAGATTTGTAACAAGTTATAGTAGTTTTGGTGTACAGCATTGTATAACAACGTAGACATCATATAAGCAGCTTGTGCTGAGATTACTTGTACTGGTTCATAACTTGGTTCAATCGTTTCAGAACCATCTTTGTAAACAATACGATCTACCGTATGAGGTTCGATGTATTTTCCTCCGTTGGAGAAGATTTGGTAAGCACCAGCAAGTTGTGTTGGTGTTAACGCCATATTAGAACCACCGATGGAATATCCAAGGTCAAATAAATTGGCATCAATATCGAGTCCCATTGAATTTAAGATTTGTACGGTACGACTTACACCAATCGTATCTACAAGTTCTTGTAGTGTTGCTAGGGCAGGGGTATTCAAACTCATCCCAACTGCATCTTTGAAGTTTAATTCTCCGCGGTATTTTCCATCCGCATTTTGTAATAGAATACTAGTATTTCGGTATACCATTGGAATATCGTTGAAGACATGTGAAGTAGCATAACCTAAATAATCAAAGGCTAGCGCATATTCAACAATTGGTTTCACCGATGATCCCGGTTGTTTCTTTTGGGTCCAAGCACGGTTGTTACGCTCACTACCACCATAACCACGTCCACCACCTAGGGCAACGATTTGTCCGGTTTGATTGTTGATGAGTGAGAATCCAACTTGGAATAAATCATCTCCACTTGGATAAGCAACTTTACCATCCAAGATTGCATCGGCTAATTCTTGAGCTCCCAAATCCATATGTGTGTAAATATCCATTGGTGTCGTGTATGGATCTTCGCCCGTTAGTTTACGAACTTCTTCAATTACGACATCGATATAACTTAATAATGGATCGGTTTCAAATGTCATTGTATCTTTTAATAGGAAAGCAAGTTCTTCCCCTTTTGCCATTTGATTTTCTTGTTCAGTGATGTATCCATGATATAACATTAAATCCAGTGTGGTGTTGCGACGCTCTACCGCAGCTTCATAGAAAGAATATCCTGTTTCAGGGTTAACTCCATAATATGGGTTAAACGCGTTTGGTGCATTGATAACACCAGCTAAAAACGCAGCTTCACTTAGATTGATTTGTTCAATATCTTTACCAAAGTAATATTGTGCTCCTTTTTGAATCCCACGAGCCGAACCCCCAAAGTTGATTTTATTTAAATACAATTCTAAAATCTTTTCTTTGCTTACTTGCGTTTCTACCTTCATACTCATAAAGATTTCTTGTACTTTACGAGCGATGGATTCAATTGGACCATTGCTTGGTTCCATATTGGCAAAATAAACATTATCGACAAGTTGCATCGTTAAGGTCGATCCCCCTTGTGATAGGGAACCCGATTTTAAGTTTTCAAGGGCAGACTTAATAAATCGCGGTAAGTCAAATCCATTATGTTTAAAGAAACGAGAATCCTCAATCGATAAAAAGGCATCGATGACAACTTGTGGAATTTGAGCGTACTCAATATTTTCACGATTCTCCATCCCTAATTCATAAACGACATTTCCTTTGTTGTCGTAAATTTTAGAACTTTCTTCACTGTTGAAATCACCCAGATTAATGCTTGGTGAAGCAGCTACGATTTGGTCTAAGACAAAAAAGCCACCAATACTTCCCACTAAAATAGCAGACAACATCAAGATAATCACTGAATTTAAGATCAAGCGACCATTGAGTTTTTTCTTAGGTTTTTTCGTGTTCTTTTCCTTACTCATTGTTTTTCCTCCATAAAATATACGCGATCCACCACTTCTAAATAGTGAAGTTTAGGATACAATCCATTCCGTATCAAATGGGCATGTTGTTTGACCCAGGTGTACGGTAAGGATTTCTTTTCAACATCTTCATACTGTTGAATCACATCACTTGCATCCACAAGATATGTTTCGTCATAACTAGTAAAGCGTAAAATGACAAAACCGATACCACCATGACTCAACACCGCTTTGAGGTGAGAGATTTGATGGGGATGAATTCCTTGAAAGGTAAAAGAAACTTTGTTTTTTGTTTCCTTTGCTTCAAAGTCGATGGCTCTACCACGATAGATTCCATTGTAATCGGTAGTGGAAGGCACCTTATAATAAGCTTCTACGATTTTCGCATGCGCACGGCTTGGATAATCTACACGAACCACCTGGATTGGGGTTGGTTTCTTATGAATCAAAGCGAAGTTACGACTTACATAATAAGCATTACTTTCGTTGAGGTCCTGTTCCAAACTCATACCGCGTGCTTTACGCGTTGTTACAGCTTGTTTGTTCGCCGTAATTGGTTTTCCATTTGGGTATTTTATCATTTCATCACCGTTCTTATTATACTGTAATTTTAATAATTTTACTATCTTTTATCGTTTGTTTGCTTTTGTGCTTGCTTTTCGCACTGAAATTTGCGAAACTTATAGAGGGTGATAGAAATGGAAAAAAGATTACATTTCAGTGTAGGGGAAATTTTTGAGAAACAATTCAATGTAGACTTCAAAGGCTATGCAGCCAAAGAAGTAGATGAATTTTTAGATTTGGTCATTCGCGACTATGAAACGTACGATCAAATCATCAAAGAACTTGGAGAGCGTTTGCAATTGTTTGAAGCCAAACACCAAGCACTCACCAATCAAATTGTGGAATTGGAAGGTCGTAGTAATTACAAAGAACAACCAAATCCAAACAATACCGTAGATATTTTGAAACGTTTGTCTCGATTAGAAGCAGCTGTTTTTAAATAGAAAAATCTTAATACTAGGACAACCGCTGGCAAACTAGATTTGTTAGAGGAAAGTCCATGCTCGCACAGTCTGTGATGACTGTAGTGTTTATGCTGGAATATAAAAGATAAATCCAGGCAGCGCAAGCTGACGGCTGGTGAACATCCTAAGGTGCAAACGATGGATGCAAACCTGTAAAAGTGCCACAGAGACGAGCTTACAAAGAAATTTGTAAGATGGAACGGGTAAACCCCTTAAGCGAGAAACCCAAATTTGGTAGGGGAATTCGAACAAGCGAATCCAGAAGCTTGAACGGAACAAGGGAAACCTTGTAGATAAATGGTTGTCACTTCGTAAGAAGTACAGAACATGGCTTACATAGTATTAGGATAAAAGAGCTTCGGCTCTTTTTTTTTGTTTACTTCATAGGTCTTGCTTGTTATAATGTTTTTGATATGAATAGAGGTGCATGAAATGGAAGAATTAGGAAGAATCCTCCAAGAGGCCCGCGAATCCAAAGGGATTTCAAGAGAAGAGGCAAGTGAACAAACACGCTTGACGGTACGTTATATTACAGCAATTGAAGAAGGCAACATGGATGCCTTTAAAGATGATTTGACGTATTTACGTTTCTTTCTCAAAGCCTATTGTGAGTTTTTAGAAGTTGATTTTGATGAAATGAAGGACAAAGTATCGCACTTTGTAGATGAATATACACATACGATGTCAGTTACTCCAATGACACGCTATGAAGATTTACCAAACAAACCAAAAAAAGCAAACCGCAAACGCAAAGAATATAACTATAAAGCAAAAGTGCGTCGTTTTGATTTTTCTTTTGCAAGTTTATTATCCGTTATTGTGATGATTGTCTTGTTGTTGATTTTTAGCTTTACCGTGTTTGTATTGCCAAGAATGAATGCAACGCCAACACCACAAGATCCAACCACACCACCCGTTGTGGAAACACCAAGTGAAGAACCAGAGGAACCAGAAGTTCCAGCGTACGTTACTGTTATTACCAAAGTAGATGCAACAACGTATGAAGTAAGCGGTTTGAATATGGAAGAAGAAATGTTGTTGAAGTTGAACTTCGGAAGCAATGCATGGTTTGAAGCTCGTGTAAATGGCATTGTGTTAGCAGAGCCAAAATCACAAGTGTACGCAGTAAATGATACATAAGAAATTAGTTTACCTGTTGAAGATGGAATGGAAATTAGTATCCGGCTTGGGTATTTCGCCAACAATACATTTAAAATCAATGGAGAAGTGGTAGAACTAGACGAATCTTTGGTATCCTATGCGGCACCACAAACCATTCGCTTTATCATCAAAGGAGAATAGTATGAATTTACCAAATAAAATATCGATTTTCCGTATCTTCTTGGTACCTGTAGTTGTTTTGGTCATGTTATTTCCTTATGCCCAATTTGGTATTGATGTACCAGAATATACCTTTGGTATTGTTTCATTATCATTAACAAATATCATTGCCGTTGTTATTTTCGCAATTGCTAGTGCAACGGATTTTCTAGATGGTTACTTAGCACGTAAACACAATTTAGTTACAAGCTTTGGGAAGTTTATTGACCCAATTGCTGATAAATTGTTGGTTAACACCTTGTTAATCCTACTTGTTGTACGTGGAAACATTCCTGTATTACCCGTATTGATTATGATTTGGCGCGATATGATTGTCGATGGTCTTAGAATGAGTGCTGCCAATCGCAATGTTGTTGTCGCTGCAGGGATGTTAGGTAAAATTAAAACCGTAGTCCAAATGGCTGCTATTGTTGTATTGTTATTGAACAATTTGCCATTTGAACTCGTACGCTTTCCAATGGGAGAATTCTTATTGTGGTTAGCGACATGTATTAGTGTGATTTCTGGAATTACGTATTTTATGAAGTTAAAACATGTAGTTTTGGAATCGATGTAATGGAACAATTAAAAACGATACTAGAAGACCACAAGCTCACCATCGCGAGTGCTGAAAGTGTTACTGCTGGATTGTTTTGTGCGAAATTAGCGGAATGCAACCATGCATCTAACGTGTTAAAAGGTGGTGTTGTGGTGTATTGCAATCAGGCGAAGCACGAAGTGCTTGGTGTGCCACTTACTATTTTAGAGCAATATGGTGCCATCAGTGAAGCTTGTGTAGAGGACATGGCAAAGCGTGTTGCTTGTTTGTTTCAAAGTGATCTAGGCATTGCTTTTAGTGGGAATGCTGGTCCAGAGGCGAGTGATTCTAAGCCGGTAGGCTTGTGTTATATGTGTATCTACTACCAGGGTAAAAGTATAGTTTTTGAAGATAGGATGCAGGCAGAGCGCAATGCAATACGTGAAGCATTGTGTGTACTAGGTGCAAATCGCATCAAAGAACTTTTAGGATAGCATGCAAACATTGCCTATTAGAGGCTAGAGGTGAACGTATGGATAAAAAAGAAAAAGAACTAGACAAAGCAAATCAAAAAAAGAATGCATTATTGGAAGATACGTTAAAAAATATTGAAAAGCAATATGGAAAAGGTGCAATCATGAAGTTGGGAGACCGTGGTGCGGTGGATATTGATGCCATTAGCTCAGGTTCTATCAAACTGGATGAAGCTCTAGGAATTGGTGGTTATCCAAAGGGAAGAATCATTGAAATCTATGGTCCTGAATCCAGCGGTAAAACAACACTAGCATTGCATGCGATTGCACAAGTGCAAAAGCGTGGAGGGCGAGCTGCTTTTATCGATGCGGAAAATGCGATTGATCCACTGTATGCGCGTAATTTAGGGGTTGATATTGATGAACTCATCCTTTCACAACCCGATTCAGGGGAACAAGCACTCGAAATTACCGAATTATTGATCAAAAGTGGAGCTATTGATTTGGTTGTAGTCGATAGTGTTGCTGCTTTGGTACCACAAGCGGAGCTTGATGGAGAAATGAGCGATGCGCACGTTGGGTTACAAGCGCGTTTGATGAGTAAGGCAATGCGTAAACTATCCGGTGTTATGAATCGTAGTGAATGTACGGCGATTTTTATCAACCAGTTACGTGAAAAAGTAGGAGTCATGTTTGGAAGTCCGGAAACCACACCAGGTGGACGTGCGTTGAAATTCTACTCTTCCGTGCGTTTGGATGTACGTCGTTCTGAAGCAATTAAAATTGGAACGGATATCGTTGGAAATAAAGTAAATGTTAAGGTTGTGAAAAATAAAGTAGCTCCACCATTTAAAATTGCAGCGATTGAAATTATGTATGGTGAAGGGGTTTCCTATGTTGCGGAAATTCTTGACCTTTGTGTAGATCACGATATTATCAACAAGGCTGGTGCCTGGTTCTCGTATAATGGAGAAAAAGTCGGGCAGGGGAAAGAAGCTGCGAAGGCCTTCTTAAAAGCCAACCCACAACTCGTGGAAGAACTTGCTGTGAAATTAAAAGCTAAAATGAGTGAAAAAGTGTAACAAATAGGCCCTTGGCCTATTTTTTTTGTTGTGAAAAAAGGGTTTTCATAGTACAATGAAACTGTTAAGAAAAAAGGGTGAAAAGGAGATACACTATGCCATTTAATACGATTTTATCCTTTGTCTTATCCGGGTTAACAGGACTTGCGATTGGGATTATCATTATGATGATCTTAAGTCGAGCAGGTTTGATAAAAGATCAACAGAAAGCTTCAATGACACTCAAAGAAGCCGATTCGAAAGCAGACACTATTGTTAAACAAGCGATTTTAGAAGGTCGTTCGCAAGTGCATGAATTAAAAATTCAAGCCGAAAAAGAAATCAAAGAACGTAAAAATGAACTTATGGAAGCGGAAAATAAATTGTTAAGAAGAGAAGATAATTTAAATTTCCGTGATGAAACCTTAACAGTAAAAGAAAAGCAAATCGATCAAAAAAATGTCCAATTATCAAATAAGTTAACATCGATGGATGAGATGGAGAAAGTACTTCAAGCGAAAATTGATGTACAAGTAGTGGAATTGGAACGCATTGCCAATACAACAACGGCAGAAGCGAAAAAAGAATTGTTTGAGATTACCGAAAAACGCGTAGAAAACGAGTTGACGGCATTTATCAAAGAACGTGAAGATCAAGCCAAAGCGGAAAGCCTAGAGCGTGCACGCAATATTGTTGCCTTGGCGATTCAACGCGTTTCTCAAGAAGAAGCGGTGGAGCGTACGGTGAGTGTGGTTCAACTTCCAAGTGAAGAGATGAAGGGGCGCATCATCGGACGTGAAGGTCGTAATATCAAAGCCATTGAACAAGCTACGGGGGTAGACTTGATCATTGACGATACACCAGAGACGATTACCGTTAGTTGTTTTGATCCTGTGCGTCGTGAAATTGCGAAAAACGCATTGGAGTTTTTGATTAAGGATGGTCGCATCCAACCAGGTAGAATTGAAGAAGTTGTAAATAAAATGCGCAATGAAGTCGATCAACAAATTATGAAAGCTGGGGAAGATGCTATCTTCAAACTTGGCATTGGTAAAATTGATCGTGACATCGTTCGTTTGATTGGACGACTCAAATACCGTTATTCCTACGGTCAAAATGCTTTGCAACATTCTATGGAAGTTGCGAAAATTTCAGGCATGATGGCTGCGGAATTGGGATTATCCCAAACGCTTGCAAAACGTGCAGGTTTACTACACGATATTGGTAAAGCGTTGGATACAGAAGTAGACGGTAGACATGTTGAACTTGGTTACAAATTCTGTAAAAAACGTGGAGAAAATGAAGTTGTTTTGAATGCCATTCAATCTCATCATGGAGAAGTGGAACCAAAATTCTTGATTTCCAATTTGGTAGAAGCTGCCGATACCTTAAGTGCTGCCCGTCCTGGAGCACGTTACGAAGCTTTACAAAATTATATCAACCGTTTAGAAGAATTGGAAAAAATTACAAAATCGTTCCAAGGGGTCGATTCTTCCTATGCGATTCAAGCAGGGCGTGAAGTACGCGTGCTTGTAGTCCCAGACAAGGTAAACGATGCACAAGCACATAAAATGGCACGTGACATCAAAGATAAAATTGAAAGTGAACTTACCTATCCAGGTCAAATTAAAGTCACCGTTATCCGCGAAACACGTGCAAACGAAGTTGCGAAGTAATGAGACTCTTATTTTTGGGTGATATTGTAGGTCAAAGCGGGAGGAAGGGTGTCGAAAACGCCCTTCCTCTTTTGCGTCAACAGTATGAACCGGACATTATTATTGCCAATGGCGAAAACGCTGCGCATGGAAAGGGTATTACGCGGAAAATATATACCCAATTCATGAAGATGGGCATTGATGTGGTTACCTTAGGCAACCACGCATTTTCGAAAGCGGATATTTTCGCTTTTATTGAAGATGCAGATCATATGGTACGTCCTGCCAATATGGATCCCATCGATGCAGGACAAAGTACGTGTGTGATTTATAAAAAGGGAAAAACGATTGCGATTAGTAACCTTTGCGGTGAAATCTTTATGCACAATACGGTAGAGAGTCCTTTTGATTGCATGGAAATGATTTTAAAGGAAATAGATGCGGATATTCACTTTGTTGATTTCCATGCGGAAGCAACAAGTGAAAAAATTGCATTCTTATATCAATTTGCTGGTCGTATTGGTGCTGTGATTGGGACACATACCCATGTACAGACGGCGGATGAGCGCATTGTAAACGGAACAGCTGGCTTAAGCGATGCTGGGATGTGTGGGGCTTATGAATCAATTTTAGGGCGTGATGTGGAAGAAATTCTAACCCGCTTTACGAGCGATGAAAAAACCAAATACACGATTGCCGAAGGCGAAGCCATCATTTGTGGGTGTATCATTGATTTTGATGATGTGACCAATCAAGCGACGCATATTGAGCGCATTCAGTTGCGTCCAACAACGACACCTTAAGACTTGTCTTAAGGTGTTTGTTTTATTGAAACAATCCTAAATTCTTAGAATAGCAAATAGGTTGCAAAAAGAGTTGGTTTTTTTGTATAATACTATTTGTAACTCCTCACTTTCATGATATAATTATGAATATCTTAAAGGAGGTAGTAAAAATGGCTGTAAAAATTAATTTAGATACTTGTATCGGATGTGGTGCTTGTGTAGGTGTTTGTCCAGTTGGTGCTTTATCAATGAACGACGACTCAAAATCTGTGTGTGACGAAAGTCTTTGCATCGATTGTGGAGCATGTGTTTCTGTTTGTCCAACTGAAGCAATTTCACTTTAATAAGTCCAGGACCAAGCCAAGCTTGGTTTTTTTAATGTTAGGAGAATCGTATGACAAAAAATGTAAATGTTGGTTGGGCTCTACCTTCTTTGAAAAGTGCACAAAAGCGTACCAACGCAACAGTAAGTATTGAAAAAACATTATTCAACATTCCTACCGAAGTTCGAAACCTTGGTGTGGGACGTGCTTTTTATTTGAGAACGTATGGCTGTCAAGCAAATGAACGCGATGGAGAAACCATTGCTGGGATTTTGGAACAAATGGGCTTTACACAAGTAACAACACCAGAAGAATCGGATTTGATCATTTTAAATACCTGTGCGATTCGTAAAAATGCCGAAGATAAAGTCTTAGGTGAATTGGGGCATTTAAAATATTTAAAAACGACAAACCCAGACTTGGTATTTGCAATGTGTGGATGTATGGCACAAGAAGAGGAAATCATTGATAAACTCTTAAAAACGTATACGCATGTGGATTTGGTGTTCGGAACGCATAACATTCACCGTTTACCAATTTTACTACACCAAACGATGATGGCTAAAGAGCGTACGATAGAAGTGTTCTCAAAAGAGGGAGAAGTCATTGAAAACCTTCCGGTAAAACGTTTTGGAAATCACAAAGCTTGGGTTAACATCATGTATGGTTGCGATAAGTTCTGTACGTATTGCATCGTTCCTTATACAAGAGGAAAAGAGCGTTCTCGTACTGTTAGTGATATCATTGATGAAATCAAAGTATTGGTTGCAGATGGGTTTAAAGAAGTTACTTTGCTTGGTCAAAACGTAAACTCTTACGGTAAAGATTTGGCAGTAGAAGGTGGCTTTGCTTATCTATTAGAGGAAGTAGCAAAAACTGGTATTGCCCGTATTCGCTTTACAACTTCACATCCATGGGATTTCACGGATGAAATGATCGATACCATCGCGAAATACGATAATATCATGCCATTTATTCACTTACCGGTACAAAGTGGAAGCAATGAAATCTTAAAAATCATGGGACGTCGTTATACGATTGAACAATATAAAACCGTGTATGATAAAATTGTTGCGAAAATTGATAACGTAAGTTTCTCAACGGATATCATTGTAGGTTTCCCAAATGAAACCGAAGAACAATTCCAACAAACGTTAGATATCGTAGACTATTGTAAATTTGATAATGCGTTTACCTTTATCTACAGTCCACGTGAAGGAACACCGGCTGCACGCATGGAAGATAATATTCCAGCGGATGTGAAGTCGGAACGTTTACAACGTCTAAATAAACGCGTAAACAGCTATATGCAAGGAAAAAACGATGCCTATATGGGGCGTACGGTAAAAGTACTTGTTGATGGTGTTTCGAAAAAGAATGCGGAAACACTTTCCGGTTATACCGAAGCGAACAAGTTGGTAAACTTCAAAGCAGAAGGTGTAAAAGCTGGAGATATTGTTGAAGTAGAAATTGATGTAGTACGTACTTGGTCATTGTCAGGAACGTTCAAAGGATAAGGTGAGCATGCTCACCTTTTTTTTGTAATTTTGTCAAAGCAAACACATCTTGTCCTGAAAGCGATTGCACAGGATAGTATGCTAGGGAATGCATGTGCTAGTGGTACACTTCACCCCATTTTTGTGATATAATATCGACAATCGTAACATAGTAGAAGATAGGAGAATTTATAATGGAAAAAATTAGAGTGTTTGCTCTAGGTGGTTTGGATGAAAATGGAAAAAATATGTATTGCGTGGAAATCGATGATAAGATCATCGTCATCGATGCGGGGATTAAATTTCCGGAATCTAGCAATTTAGGTGTTGAATTTATCATTCCAGACTTTAAATATTTAGCAGAAAATGCCGCAAAGGTAAAAGGGATTTTTATTACGCATGCACATGATGATGTAATGAAAGCTTTGCCTTTTTTATTGAAACAAGTACAAGCACCAATCTATACAGGTGCACTAACTGCAAGTATCCTTCGTGATTACTTGAAAAAAGAAGGAATTAAAAACTTTAAAATTAATAAAATCAAACGTACTTCTCGTCAAAAAGTGGATGGAATTGATGTACGTACCTTCGCTATGACACATGCATTCCCAGATAACTTTGGAGTTGCAATTGCAACAAGCCAAGGCTATATCGTTTACAATGGGGAGTTCTTAGTTGATTATGACATCTTAAGTCCTGAATTTAATTTTGATATCAATGAACTTGCTGACATTGGGAAAAAAGGGGTGTTGTGTCTCTTAAGTGAATCTACATTCGCTGATAAACCAGGTGCAAGTGCACCACGCCACCGTATTAGTGATGTAATTGAACCGATGGTAGCTAGCGCTCAAGGTCGTGTGATTGTCAGTGCCTATGCACAAAGCTTATTCCGTATGATGGAAATTATTGAAGTAGCAAAAAAATACAATCGTAAATTGTATTTCCATGATGCTGATGCGCGTGTTTTATTGCAAAAATTAGAAGAACTTAATTACTACACATTGGATAAACGTATGGTTGTTACGGATAAAATGTTCAAAGATAGCGATGAGGATATCATGGTTGTTGTGACAGGTAACGTTCGTAACGTGTTTAAAATTATGCAAAACATTGCAATGCATGAAGATCGTAAAGTGAAGTATCGCTTGAGTGATACCGTAATCATTGCTTCTCCTGTAGTAAGTGGAAGTGAAGTCGATGCAAGTAATATGGAAAATGAATTTTATAAAGAGGGTGGTAAGGTTTACTTACTCAAATCGAAACAAGTCTTGTCGATGCATCCAAGCATGGAAGATTTGAAAATGATGTTGAATTTGTTTAAACCAAAATACTATATCCCAATCAAAGGAGAGTATCGTCATTTGATAGCCAATGCAAACATAGCAACGAAAGTTGGTTATACTGCTGATAAGATTATCGTTTTAGATAATGGACAAATGGCAACTTTTGAAAATAAAGCATTGAAAAACACATCGAAAAAATTGAATTTGGATGATGTACTCATCGATGGTCGTGATGATTTGGATGTAAGTGGTCCGGTATTAAAGGATCGTGAAATCCTATCTACGGATGGCGTTATTATCTTTGGTGTTACCCTTGATTTTAAAACCAAGAAAATTATTGGGGGACCAGACATTCAAACACGTGGTGTGATTTATTTAAAAGATGCGGAACATATCTTGTCACAAATGATGGAAATTGCCGAAAACACCATTAATAAAATGGTAGAAAATAAACAATATGAAAATATGGCTGCGCGTGGAGAAGTGCGTGATAAAATTTCACGTTACCTTTCAAAAGAAACAGGGAAGCGCCCGATGGTCTTGCCAGTCATCATTGAAATCAATCAAAAATAAATAGGGGAAAAACAATGAAAAAGGGAAAAAGAGCAAACCGAGAACACGGTTTGATTGCAGCAATTGCAGGTCTGGTTAGTTTATTTATCGTAATTCTTATGGCATTTCGCTTGGGATGGGTCGGTGAAGTATTAGACTCGTTTTTTCTCATGCTCTTTGGAAGCTTACGTATTCCGTTTGTAATCTATGCATGCTTTTGGGTAGTGTTATTTCTTTTGGGACGTAAACTCTCACGTAAGTTTATTGAAATAAATATTTGTATTGGGCTTGTGTTCTTAGCAGCCTTTTTATGGGCGAGCTTGCAAGTCAATGCTAATGTGAGTGGTTTTTCTGCGATTGGTGATTTCTTTACCAACTACAGTACGTATCAAGGTGCAATTCATGGTGGGTTTGTAGGTATTTGGCTCTTTGCCATCGTATCGCAATTTTTTGATCGCATGGGAACCTATGTCATTCTTATCTTCTTGCTAATTGGTGGTTTCTTAGTCGTTTATCATACAAAACTACCAGGTTTATTCCACGCACTAAAAAATCTGATTTTGGAAAAATTTTATGGATTGATGCGACGCAAAGAAGAGAAAAAAGCAGCCAAAGCTCAACGTGCAATGGAAGTTGAGGAAGAAGAGGAAGATGAGATCATTGAAATCGCCCCTTCCTCGTTCCAAATCCCGGAAGTTCATCATAGTGAAGAAGTACAAGAAGTAGTGGTTGTTGAAGAAACACACGTTGAAGCAGAGGTACAAGTTGAAGCACAAGCTGAAGAGCGTGTTGCTCCTTATCGTTTGCCGAATGTTTCTTTATTGAAAACACAAAGTGGGCAAGGGGTCAATCGAACCAATGCTAAATATGCCAATGATAATGCGCAAAAGCTAGTGGAAATATTAGAAACCTTCAATATCAAAGCAACAATCTCGGAAATTCATGTGGGACCTAGCGTTACCAAATTTGAAATCAAACCGGAACTTGGTGTAAAAGTAAGTCGCATTGCTAGTTTACAAAATGATATCAAAATGGCTTTAGCTGCTAAGGAACTACGCATTGAAGCACCAATTCCTGGAAAGTCCGCTGTGGGAATCGAAATTCCAAATCCGGATAAAACTATGGTGTTTATGAAAGATTTACTAAAAAGTACGCCTGCCAAATATGAAAACTCAACGCTATTGTTTGCTCTAGGGAAAAACTTAATGGGTGAAAATATTTATGGTGAACTTAATAAAATGCCGCATTTGCTCATTGCAGGTGCGACCGGTTCTGGAAAGAGTGTGTGTGTGAATTCGATTATTACTTCGATTTTAATGCGAGCAACACCAGAAGAAGTTCAGTTGTTATTGATTGATCCAAAAAAAGTAGAATTTACACCATTCAAAGAAATTCCGCACTTGATTGGACCGGTGATTACCGATCCAAAAGATGCATCAAATGCGCTTAAAGTTATTGTCACAATGATGGATGAGCGTTATGATGTGTTTGCAAAGTTGGGTGTTCGAAACCTAGATGGTTATAAAGCATTGCTATCACAACCTGATAATGAGTTAAAACCAATGCCACACATTGTGGTTATTGTTGATGAATTAGCGGATTTGATGTTAGTAGCAAGTAAAGAAGTTGAAGCAAGCATTCAGAGAATTACCCAATTAGCACGTGCTGCAGGGATTCATTTGATTGTCGCAACCCAAAGGCCAAGCGTCGATGTTATTACTGGGGTGATCAAAGCAAATATTCCAAGTCGCATTGCCTTTGCGGTAAGTAGTGCCATTGATTCTAGAACGATTCTAGATCAAATTGGCGCTGAAAAACTACTTGGTTTTGGTGATATGTTGTATCAGCCAATTGGTGAAAATGTCGTACAACGTGTACAAGGGGTCTATGTTAGTGATGCGGAAGTACAAAGTATTTGTGACTACGTTAAAAAACAAGGCAAACCGAAGTACAATGATGCGTTTGCCATGTTGGAACTTGTAGCTCAACAAGGTAATGTTGTTGCAAGTGGTGGTGCAGACGTATTGTATGAAGAGGTAAAACTCTTTGTCATTGATGCGAACAAGGCAAGTACTTCACTAATTCAACGAAAATTTAGTATTGGATATGCGCGTGCAGCGCGGATGATGGATTTATTAGAACAAAACGGAGTGATTGGACCAAGTCGTGGTTCCAAACCTCGTGAGATTTTTATGAAGAGAGGGAATGAAGTAGATGAGTAGAGCATATGATATTGTTACAAACACAGGATTAACCTATCAACAAATGATGGTGCAATTAGCACAGTTGGGTGAAAGTAGCGATGATCACATCGCTTTTAATCCCGCTTATATCCAAGCAAAGGCAGATGGTTATTTGTGTGATTTAAATGAAGGTGTGTTACCATTTCGCCCACGTTATATTTGCGTTGATTTTGAACGTTTTTTCCAACAGGGAAGTGAATTCTTAGGTTTAGGTGCTCCAACTAGTTTGTTGGAAGCAACAACAAATCTTCAAATTTTATACAAACATATTCCAAGTATTACTTCTTTTCCCGTTTATTTGGGAAATTTGGATGTCTTGTTAGAACCATATGTTTTAAAAACCGATCTAGATTTTGCGAAGGAAATTTTACGTAATTTCCTCTTACAAATCGATCGTACCTTAACGGATAGTTTTGTACATGCAAATATTGGACCGTATGAAACTGTAACGGGTAAATTACTACTAGAACTTACAGAAGAGATGCAACTAGCCATTCCAAACTTAACATTAAAATACGATGCGGAAAAAACAAGTTTAGACTTTGCAATGCAATGTGCAGGAACGATGTTGCGTACAGCAAAACCAAGTTTCGCAAACGATAAGATGTTTACAAGTGAGTGGGGAGAAAACTATGCGATTGCTAGCTGTTATAATGGCTTGCTTATTGGTGGAGGAGGATACACGCTTCCTCGTATGAAACTATATGAAATCGCAACCCGTGCTCATAACATCGAAGAATTTTTAGTTGATGTGTTACCATATTATGTAAACTTGCAACTTGAATTCATGGACCAACGTGTTCGTTTTCTTGTTGAAGAGAGTGCATTCTTTAAGTCGAATTTCTTAGTTACAGAAGGGCTGTTATCGCAAGAGCGTTTTACGGGAATGTTTGGTTTGGTTGGCTTGGCTGAATGTTGTAATTATTTACTTAATATTAGTGATAAAGCTAAAGGGTATGGCCACTTTGATGGGGCACACCAATTAGGTGAGATTATCATGAATAAAATCCAAACATTGGTATATGCGCATAAAGCGCCGTATTGTGAAGCAAGTGAAGGGCATTATTTGTTACATGCTCAAGTTGGTATCGACACAGATGGAAATAACGATGCACCAGGTGTTCGTGTTCCAATTGGATATGAACCAGCGATGTTTGAACAAATCATGGTAGCTACACGTTTCCATAAATACTTCCCAACAGGATGTGGTGATATCTTTACGTTTGATGACACTTGGAAAAACAGTGAGCGAGCTTTGGTACAAATCATTCAAGGCGCTCATGCAAGTGGAATGCGTTATTTCTCTGGTTATTTAGGTGATTGCGATGTAGTGCGCGTTACTGGATATTTGGTAAAGCGTAGTGAACTAGCAAAGTTAGACCGTGGAGAACAATCACTCAACCAAGTAAGTATCTTTGGGAAAGGTGCACGTGACAACGCTTCTGCCTTATCACGTATGGTACAACATGCAAGCAACGATCAATAATATTATTCCGTTTTCAAATGTAGATGGCGAGGGGAACCGTACCGCCATCTTTTTTCAAAGCTGTCCCTTTGATTGCTGGTACTGTCACAATCCTGAAACGATTCAAGCCTGTAAGCATTGCGGGGGGTGCGTACCAATATGTGAGGCTAAAGCGCTATCAATTGTGAAGGATGAGGTGGTCTGGAATAAGTCTTTATGTGTAGGTTGTGGGAGCTGTGAAACGCACTGTCCACATAGTAGTACACCAAAAACGAAGGTTGTGACGCCAGAACAACTCATCGCCATAATAGAACCATATTTTCCCTTTATTTGTGGAGTCACGGTGAGTGGGGGAGAGTGTATGGAACATGCGGAGTTCTTATTAAAATTTGCCAAACTACTCGTACCATACAATAAAACGTTACTCCTTGATTCCAACGGATATTACGATTTTTCAAAACATTCTGAGCTTTTAAAATACAGTTCGGGAGTGATGTTGGATGTGAAAGCCTATGACGATGATTTTCACCGCCTTCTAACGAGTAAAAGTAATGAGACGACTCTTAATAACCTTAAATATTTAAAGGCTGTAAACAAGCTTGTAGAGGTCCGTACTGTTGTATTACCACATGCATTAGATCAAAGTTGGAATACGATCGAGGCCACTCTGTCATTACTTGGTCCTGAAATACCGTATAAATTGTTAGCGTACCGCCCTTATGGAGTACGGGAACAGTATCTTGAAAAATTAGGGAATCAAGCTTTAGATTTACAGGAATTAGAGAAAATGCGAAAAAAATGTGAAGATTTAGGCTTTCAAAACATTGTATTAGTGTAAAAACGGAAAAAAATGACAAGTTTTGTAACGAAGCAATTGACAAAGTGTGAAGTTCAGTTTAAAATTTGATGGTAAATGTAATATTTACGATAAATGGAGGAAAATGTTAATGAAAAAACTATTAAAGGTTGCAATGGTCGGTGTACTTGCAACTTCACTAGTAGCTGGTTGTTCAAGCAACGGTGGAACAAGTGAAGATTGTAAAGTAACTGTTGGTTTGGTAACTGACCTTGGGGGAATCGACGACAAATCATTCAATGAAGGTACTTGGAACGGTGTATTAAATTACATGAGTGACAACGGAATGGACGCTAAAACTTGTGCTGCTTACGCACAATCAAATGTTGAAGCTGACTATATTCCTAACTTGAGTCAATTTGCTGATGATCAAAAAGACATCGTAATGGCTCCTGGATTCTTGTTTGAAACTGCTTTAGGAGAAGTTGCTGCTTCTTACCCTGATCAAAAATTCTTGATCATTGACTCAGTAATCGATGCACCAAACGTAGCATCTGCTACATTCGCTGAACACGAAGGATCATTCCTTGTTGGTGTTGCTGCTGGATTGGTTGCAAAAGAAGCTGGTCAAACAAAATTAGGATTCATCGGTGGTATGGATTTCGCATTGATTAACCGTTTTGAAGCTGGTTTCATCGCTGGTGTACTTGAAGTATTGCCAGAAGCTGAAATCGCAGTAGAATATGCAAATGACTTCGGGAAACCAGAAGTTGGTAAAACATTAGCTAAAAAATTATATGACAATGGTGCTTACATCATTTTCCATGCTGCTGGTGGTACTGGAAATGGTATGATCGAAGAAGCTAAAGCTCGTCGTGAAGCTGGTGAAGATGTTTGGGCAATCGGAGTTGACTCTGACCAATACGAAGCTGGTATGATGGCTGATGGAACTTCTGCAGTTCTTACTTCAATGATGAAACGCGTTGACACTGCTGCTTACAAAACAGCAGAAGCAGTAGCAAACGGAACATTCGAAGGTGGCGTTACTACAGTTTATGACTTCTCTAATGATGGAGTAGGGGCTGAACTTACAAAAGGACGTAACTTGAGCGATGATGTAATTGCTACAGTAGAAGAATACCTTGCAAAAGGAAAAGCTGGAGAATTGGATATTCCTGAAATTCCAGAACGTTTAAAGTAAATATTACAATAAGAGCCTGTGTGAAAACACAGTCTTTTTTTTCGCCTTGTTGCAAACCCTTTCAAATGTGAATTGTTTGATTTGCTTATTATGTGAAATGTTATCGCTTTTTTTGGGATGTAACATCGCTAATAACGCCATTTTAACGCAATTTTAACAGTATTTTTCTTGTTCTAGCTATTTTACAAAACACCACAATATGGTATAATTTTCCTATTGAAGGAGTGAGTGAACGTGGAATATGCAATTGAACTATTAAACATAACAAAAGAGTTTCCTGGGATCCGTGCGAATGACGATGTTACACTACGTGTAAAAGATCGTTCCATTCATGCCCTATTGGGTGAAAATGGTGCAGGGAAGTCAACATTAATGTCCATATTATTTGGATTGTATCAACCTACCAGCGGTACAATCAAAGTGCGTGGTGAAGAAGTGAAGATTTCCGATCCAAATGTAGCAAACCAATTGAAAATTGGGATGGTACATCAACATTTTAAGTTGGTACACAACTTTACAGTAACTGAGAATATCGTTTTAGGTATTGAACCAAGAGGAAAATTCGGTACCATCGATTTGTCGATTGCTGAAAAGAAGGTAAAAGCTTTATCTGAGCTTTATGGCTTTGATATCGATCCAAAAGCCAAAATCGAGAATATTTCGGTTGGGATGCAACAACGTGTTGAGATTTTAAAAATGTTGTATCGCGATGCGGAAATCTTAATCTTTGACGAACCAACTGCTGTTCTAACGCCGCAAGAAATTGAAGAGCTCATTAAAATCATGCATCGTTTGGTCGATGAAGGTAAAACAGTCCTATTGATTACTCACAAACTAAAAGAAATTAAGGCAGTAGCAGATTACTGTACTGTACTAAAGCGTGGTAAGTTAGTTGGAACTGTGGATGTAAGTCAAGCTAGTATTGATGACATGGCAGAGATGATGGTTGGTCGTGAAGTAAACTTCTCGATTGATAAAAAAGAAGCACAACCAAAAGATGTAGTATTAAAAATTGAGAACCTAACGGTTACCAATGAGAAAAAAGTTAAAAAAGTGAACAACGTGAGTTTGGAAGTTCGTGCTGGAGAAATTCTAGGTCTTGCTGGAATTGATGGTAATGGACAAACTGAACTTGTGTATGCACTCAGTGGTTTGACATCTCATTATGAAGGTAATATTTACTTGAATGGTGAAAATATCAACCGACTTGATATCAAGCAACGCGTGGAAAAAGGATTGGGACACGTTCCTGAAGATCGTCATAAACACGGATTGGTACTTGATTTTAAACTAAAAGAAAACTTTATTATTCATGAATACGATTCTTCAAAATTCTCGAAGTTTGGTATTTTGGATTTCAAAGCAATGGATAGCTATGCGGATCGTTTGATTGAGGAATTCGATGTTCGTTCTTCTCAAGACCGTGAAACAGTATCTCGTACCATGTCAGGTGGTAATCAACAAAAAGCGATTATCGCACGTGAAATTGACCGTTCTCCAGACTTGCTTGTAGTAGTACAACCAACACGTGGTTTGGATGTAGGTGCTATCGAATATATTCACTCACGTATCGTAGAAGAGCGTGATGCTGGAAAAGCGGTATTGCTAGTAAGTTTAGAGTTGGATGAAATCTTAGATTTAAGTGATCGTATTTGTGTACTTTGCAATGGTGAAGTAACCGGTACAGTTTTAGCTAAAGATACAGACGAAAATGAGTTAGGACTTATGATGTCTGGAAATAAAAGAAGTGAGGGTTAAGCATGAACAAAACAAAAAATAGAACGCTCCAACTTTCGCTTTTAGCAATTTTACTCGGTATTGTTGTAGGGGCTGTGATTTTGATCCTTACAGGGAAAAATCCGGTAGATTTGTTTATTGCGTTGATTCGTTCTACAACAGGTATTTATTTGAAAAATGGATTCCAGTTCTCACCACGTTATATTGGAGAGTTCTTGGTATCAGCAGCTCCGATTATTTTAACGGGGTTATCTGTCGGGTTTGCTTACCGTACCGGGATGTTTAATATTGGTGCGGAAGGGCAAGTTATGATGGGAGCAACCGCAGCTGCCCTTGTTGGGTTGTTGTTGGATCTTCCTCCGTTTATTCACGTAGTTGTGGCATTGCTTGCTGCTGCTATTGGTGGAGGACTTTGGGGAGCGATTCCTGGATATTTAAAATCAAAGTTTCATATTCATGAAGTTGTAGTATGTATTATGTTAAACTATACGGCATTGTATACGAGCAACTATATCATTGAAACGATTGATCCAGCTGCGGTTGGTGTTCGTCGTACAGCGGACTTTGCTTCAACAGCATTATTAAAAAGTCCATTCTTATCACAGTTAACTGGTGGTTCCCGTTTAAACTGGGGAATTGTTGTTGCAATTCTTGCTGTTATTATTTATTGGTTTATCATTGAAAAAACAACCTTTGGATTCTCTTTGCGTGCTACAGGACACAACACGGAAGGAGCTCGTTATGCGGGGATGAAAGTCAACCGTAACATGGTTTCTAGTATGTTTATTTCTGGTGCCTTTGCTGGTTTAGCAGGAGCAATCATTTGCTTGGGGATGTTTGGTTACGCGCGTATTCTTCCTACCTTTGAAAACTATGGATTCGATGGAATCGCCGTTGCACTTGTAGGTTCTTCTAGTGGTATTGGGATTTTATTATCCGGTTTATTGTTTGCGATGTTAAAAAATGCGCAACAAACATTACAAACATTGGGATTAACGAAAGATATCGTAATGATCATTTCAAGTTCAATCGTATTGTTTGTAGCGATGAAACAAGGTTTATCTGGAATTTTAGATTTCTTATCAAAAAATAAAATCATCGCAAAAAAACCATCCGAAGCCGATTCTTCTGGAGGTGAAGCTTAATGACAACAACAGCACTATTAATTAGTATGATTCCAGCGATTTTGTATTACACTGCACCAATCTGTATCGCAGCACTTGGTGGTTTGTTTTCAGAACGCTCAGGTATCGTAAATATTGCCCTTGAAGGGATTATGTTAGTGGGAGCCTTCTTTGCTGCTATCGCAACGTATTACATTGAACAAATTCCTGGAATGCAGGGATCTGCTCCTTGGATTGCTCTTATCATTGCGATGATTGCAGGGATTGCGTTCTCTTGGTTACATGCATATGCAAGTATTAATTTAAATGCAGATCAAACAATTTCTGGTACTGCTTTGAATATTCTTGCAACAGGTCTTACGGTTTTCTTCTGTCAAATCTTGTTCCAACAAGAACGTTCTATCGGTTGGGCTTATGGTTTGAAAAAAGGGATACCGGGACTGAATGAATTACCAATTATTGGAGATTTCATCTCTAAAAACTATGCTACCATCTGGTTAGCAATTATCTTGGTATTCGTTTCTTGGTTTGTATTATATAAAACAGCATTTGGATTACGACTACGTTCTTGTGGTGAATATCCACAAGCTGCAGCTTCTGTAGGTATTAACGTATCTAGAATGCGTTACATTGGTGTACTTACGAGTGGTGCGCTTGCAGGTCTTGCAGGAGGCGTTATGGTATTGACGCTAGGATCTGGTCAATTTACTGCCTTTGTAGTACATGGATTTGGATTTATCGCACTTGCTACCTTAATCTTTGGTAAGTGGAATCCATTTGGAATCTTAGGAGCAAGTTTATTCTTTGGATTCTCACAAGTATTGTCATTGTATGCAAATGACTTACCATTATTAAACCAATTACCAGCTGCATTCTTCTATATTTTCCCATATGTAATTACAATCTTCGCTTTGATTGTATTCGCGGGAAAAGCTGCTGGTCCAAAAGCTGCCGGGGAAATTTACGACTCAGGCAAACGATAACATCATCAAAAAGGTATAATCGTAAAGATTATACCTTTTCGACATAAAGGAGGCTTATGAAACAAATTACAGACGGTGTTAATTTAACGATACTCAATACACCAAAATTTAAGACAATGACCATTTCTTTACGTTTTTTACGACCTTTGGAAACCAAAGAAGCAAGTGTTAACGCTCTATTATCGCAAACGCTTGTTGACCGTACAAAAAAATATCCTAGCAAACAGGCAATCGCTAATGTATTGGATGCTCTTTATGGCGCTAGTTTTTCTAGTAACATTAGCGGTGTGGGACATGCTCAGTTTTTAGAATTAAAATTTAAATTTATCAATCCAAGATTTGCATTTGATCCGCAAGCGTTTCAAACGGAAATTTTAAACTTTATTCAAGAAGTTGTTTTTTCACCGTTGTTAACGCAAGAAGTATTTGATGAAGGAAAGAAAGTATTACAATCTAAAATCAAACGCATGTTGGATGATCCTAGTAGCTATGCTAGTAACCAATCCTTAAAACTTGCAGGTGAGGGGACAAGTCTTGCCATTAGTAACTATGGAGATTTAGAAACGGTTAATGCACTTACATTACAAGATCTTGTGGAAGGTTATGATCGTCTTGTATCAACTGCTGCCATTGAAATGATCGTGGTAGGAGCTTGTGATGCAGCCTTCGAAGAACAACTCTTGAAGTTGCCATTTTGTGCGCGTAGTGAAGTTATTGCTAGTCACTATGTATCAAACAATCAAACCAAAGAGAAGGTAGTAGAACGCAAAGAAATCCCACAAACGGTAATCAACCTTATTTTCAATGCCAATGTAAGTATTCAAAGTGATGATTATATGAGTGCACGTATTATGAATGCGATGCTTGGTGTTTTCCCAACAAGTCTATTATTTCAAGAAGTACGTGAGAAACAATCCCTTTGTTATTCCATTCATTCTGCGTTGATTGGTTTTGATAGTATTCTTCAAATTTCAACTGGAGTGGATGATGCAAACATTCAAAAAACCATTGATTTGATTCAAGTACAAGTCGAACGTCTAAAAGCTGGAGATTTTAGTGATGAACTAGTCACTACAACAAAACTAATGTTGGCCAATACCTTTAAAGGGATTAACGATGATGCCAATAGTATGATTAATATTGCTTACCAATCGGCTTTGATTGGCCGTAGTGTTTATGATGAAACTACTTGGGATAGCATTATGAATACGAGTAAAGAGGATATTGTACGTTGTGCACAAAACTTAGAACCAGTACTTGTTTATGTGCTGACAAAGGATGAAAGTTATGAATAAAATTACAAACGAAAAGTACTTAGAAACCTATGTAGAAGAAACCTTAGACAATGGATTGCGCGTTGTTTTGTTTCATCGTCCCAACTATGATAAAGCGTTCTTTTTAATGGGTACCCCATTTGGAGCCTTGGATTTAGAACAATTTGACGATGAACAAAATCGTGTTGTATTTCCAAGTGGTATCGCTCATTTTCTAGAACATAAAATGTTTGAAGATCCAAAGGGCGATGTAATGGATGCTTTTTCTGCCATGGGTGTTAGCGTGAATGCTTTTACATCGTATACGGAAACTTGTTATTACTTCTCAAGCAATGGAATCATTCAAGAACCATTAGATTTATTATTGGATTTTGTTCAAGAATTGCATATAGATGAAGCAAGTGTAGAAAAAGAGAAGGGAATTATCATCCAAGAGTTAGCAATGTATCGTCAACAATCGGATTCTAGACTTGTTAATGAAACGTTCCAATCTTTATATCATAATCATCCCCTCAAACACGATATTGGTGGTGATGATACGACGGTGAGTGCAACGACGTTATCACAATTAGAGCAATGTTTTGCCCTAAACTATGCTCCAGCAAAAATGATTTTGGTAGGTGTGTCGAGTGAAAATCCAGAAATCATCTTAGACTGGATTAAAGCTAATCAAAGCAAAAAGGCATTCCCACAAACACCAAAAACAAAGCGAGTGATGGAACATGAACCTAAGAATGTGGTCAAACGCTATCATAACTTTGCAATGGATGTATCAATGGTGAAAGCGAATGTAGCCTTTAAGTTAGATGGTATTGTTGATGGTATTGCTAGAGCGAAAGCGGAATGGGCATTCCGTTTTGCAATGGATGCAACGTTTAGTAGCCTCAATCCAGACTATCAAAACTGGATCGATTCAGGAATCATCAACGATTATTTCTCCCATGAAACGGAGATTGGGGAAGATTATGGTGTGATTTTATTCAATTCTGAAACGGATGATGTCAAGGCGTTTGAAACTTTGATGTTGGAAACATTAGCGAAGCTACAACAAACACCACTTGATGAAACTATTTTAGAACAACTAAAAAAACGCTATTATGGTCAAAGTATTGCTGCGCTCAATTCGTTTGAAAACACAGCCATCTACTATATGCGTAATGCGTTTGCAGGGGTAGATTTCTTTACTTCACTGGAATTAATTGATCAAATTGATACAAATTTTGTAAGTCAAACACTAGAAACAATTCGATTGGAAGATTATAGTGTTGTCTTTGTAGAACCATTCCATGATTAGTGGTACCGGTGTTGATATTGTAAGTATCGAGCGAATACGAAATTTGAATTACGAGCGACTTGCAACACGTATCTTAACTCCAACGGAATATCAAAGCTTTGCAACCTTGGATGAAAACGAAGCAAGAATACTATTCTTAGCGGGACGCTTTGCTGCCAAAGAAGCAGTGTATAAAGCGATTTCCCATGTCTATTCTGGTGTATTTTATCGGATTGAGATTTTAAAGAACAGTGCTGGCCAACCATACGCAAAATGGGAAGATCATCATATTCATCTTAGTATTTCGCATGAATACACACATGTGGTTGCCTTTGCGATTTGGGAACAATAAACGTCAAGAAATTGACGTTTTTTTTAGGAACAAAAGACAAGTCTTCGTATAGATACTAACCATAGAAAGGAATGTGATCGTATGATGAATCAAATTATTTTAGTTGGAAAAATTTTAGAGGAGCCTAGTTTAAAAAGTACAAGCCAAGGAATCACGTTTACAAGTTTACAAATTGAGGTAGATCGTAGCATGCGTAGTGGTGAAGGTAATGTATGTGATGTGTTTCAAGCTACCATGTGGCGTAGCTTGGCAGAGCACTGTTTTGAAAACTGCAAGGAAGGTCAAATCGTTGGGATCAAAGGTCGCTTACAAAGCCATACCTTTACCAAACAAGATGGACAGTCCTTTATCAATTATGAAATTGTTGGAGAAAAAGTATCCATTTTAAGTTAAACACCGAAAGGTGTTTTTTTATATTCGTGTTAAATTTGTATGAATATTATGAAAAAATAATGATAATAATGTGTGATAATTGCATTTTTTTTTATTCGGTGTATGTATAAGAGTATAAGTATACAAATACTGTTGTATTTGATAAGGGGGAACTCAAATGTTATATCATGATTTATTAAACAAAAGATCCAATCTTGTAGTTGTTGGGCTAGGGTATGTTGGATTGCCACTAGCGGTTGAATTTGCGAAGTACGTGAATGTGATTGGCTTTGATATCGATCAAGATAAAATAGCACAATATAAAACTGGTATAGATCCTACAAATGAAGTGGGAAATGAAGCGTTACTAGCGTCAACAATACAATTTACGAGCAATGCAAGCGATATTGTTAGAGGAAATTTTTTCATCGTGTGTGTTCCTACACCGATTAAGGGAAACAAAGAACCTGATTTATCCTTGATCGAAGCTAGTTGTAAGATTGTAGGACCATACTTACAAAAGGGGAGCATTGTTGTATTTGAATCAACAGTTTATCCAGGTGTTACCGAAGATATCTGCGTCCCGTTATTGGAACGGTATTCTGGCTTAACCATTCGTAAAGATTTTAGTGTCGGTTACTCTCCAGAACGTATCAATCCAAGCGATAAAGTCCATCGGGTTCACAATATCATTAAAGTAGTATCCGGTTTGGATGAGCCAACACTAGATGAGGTGGACCTCGTTTATCAACTAATCTGTAAAGCGGGAACCTTCCGAGTTTCCAATATCAAGACTGCAGAAGCAACAAAGTTAGCAGAAAATACACAACGCGATATTAATATTGCGTTTATGAATGAACTTGCCATGTTTTTTGATAAAACTGGAATTTCGACCAAAGAAGTGGTGGATGCGATGAATACCAAATGGAATGCTCTGAATTTTAGACCTGGTCTTGTTGGTGGACACTGTATTGGTGTTGATCCCTATTACTTCATCTATGAGTCCCATCTACATAATCTAACATCTGCGATTGTAAGTGCTAGCCGTAAGTTAAATGATGAATTACCGAACTTCATTGTAGATACGATGATTAAAATCATGATTCAAGGTGGAGTTCGTATCAAGGGGTCTACGGTCTGGGTTGCAGGAATTACCTTTAAAGAAAACTGTCCAGATATTCGAAATTCTAAAGTTGTAGATATCATTCACGCACTACAATCTTATGGGGTAAACGTAAGAGTTAGTGACCCTTATGCTGATGCGCAAGAGGTGTATGAGTCCTATGGTCTAAACCTAGAAGTACAAGAGGATATTGATAAAATTGATGCGATATTGTTGGCAGTTGCACATGATGTTTATGTTGACCAAATGATGGAAGAATGGGTTCACAAATATAATAGAATCATCGATCAAGAACCAATCTTTATCGATGTGAAGAGTGTCTATGATCGTCGTAGTGCTAACCTGCTTGGGTTAACCTATTGGAGTTTATAGTATGAAACGAAATCGACTAACAATAGTATTGATCACTTTGGTTGCTTTGCTACTGGTTGCAGGAGGTGTTGCCTGGTGGTGGCTTCAACCAAATGGTACCTTAGATGTAAATGACTACAGTTTGGATCAATTGGTGGATCGCTCCATTGAAGCTATCGATCCAGAAAAAAAGGCAACCATTTTATCCGGAAAAGCGGTGGATAAAGATGTCCTGGTGTTAAATTTTGTTGATTTATCCATTGCAAGTATCAATGATGAAATTTTATCACTACTCGATACGTATAATGTGAAGGCAACCTTTTTTGTATCAGGAATCAATGCGATAGAAGAACAAATATTCTTAAGTCAGGTCCACGAGCAAAAACATCAAATAGGTAGCTTGGGTTTGGATGGGAGTGAACAACTCGACAAACTTGCTACAAGTGAAGTAATGAGTCAGTTGGTGCGCGGGCGTGCACTAATCCAACAAAATATTTTAAATAATGCCTATCGACCTTTATTGTATGCGAAATCAACGCAATACAACGATAGTTTTTTAGTACGCGCTTATGCTGCAGGACACAATGAAGTGGTATCACATGATGTCATCTTAAACTATCGTAGTTTTGCAACGTATGATCAAGTAAAAAGCTATATCAATAAGCTTTCAGCAGGCACCAGCATTGCCATTAAACTACAAGGAGAACTGAGCAGTGATGAGTACGTTGACGATGATACCCCAGCGATTGATAAACCGCCAAGTGTTGATGAAACTTTAACCACAGAAGAGCGAATCTTACAACTCGTAACATGGGTTGTAATGGCGATCGATGAACGAGATGCCAGTGTAGTAAGCAATCAAGACTTGCAAGACTTACCAGAAAAAGAAGATGTTATCGTTGTACCAGACGTAGAGACACCAGTATTACCTGGTACACCAGTACAACCAAGTATTAGTGAAGCACAACGTTTACGGATTG
>JBOFMT010000047.1:0-3295 GCA_051658525.1 Erysipelotrichaceae bacterium
TTTGAGGGAATTACCCTTGATCTGGTGATGATGGCGAAGTGGACACACCTGTTCCCATCCCGAACACAGAAGTTAAGCACTTTAGCGGCGACGATAGCTGGGCCTGGCCCCAGTGAAAATAGCACGTTGCCAGGTAAAATTTGGTTATGATGGCGTTGTGGATACACCTGTTCCCATCCCGAACACAGAAGTTAAGCACAACAGCGGCGACGATAGCTAGCCCTGGCGTTAGTGAAAATAGCACGTAGCCAAGTAATGAACCCTTATGGGTTCTTTTTTTTTTGCATATTTTGTGCTAACAACGTAGTCACATATAGTTGTGTGAAAATATGATAAGAGTGATTCTTTTACTTTTTTTTATTTATGATAGGATACTAATAACAAGGTTAATAACCATAATCGTAAGGAGTTAGTATGAAAAAAGCGAGAGGATTTCAAAATAAAGAAGAAGCAAAGCAATCATTGGCACAAAGTTTATATGATCATGTCATGAATATGAACTTTGATGAATTGGAAGATACGTTTTTACAATTTGAGGAAGTGATGACATTCCGTTTGATCCCCAATCCACTTGGACTGCAGGTCCGAGTAGGTTATGAAGAGTATGATGCTAGTGAACAACCGGTAGGAGAAGAACTGAATGAAGATGAAGTACTGCAAAAACTAGCGGAATTATTGAAGCAAGGAGAGCAAAAAAAGCGCTCATTTGACGCATAAACCTGTGTATGTTGCATCCGATAAGTGTAATTTGTTGACAAGTCGTTGCGCTAGGCGTATAATCCATAAAAATAAAAGCTAGGAAGAGAATAGTAGCGTAGAGCACGTTTGTAGAGAGCATTTGGTTGGTGAAAAAATGTAACAAGATCTATGTGAACACGCCTTGGAGCTAAGTGGGTGAATCTAGTAGTCCACTTCGATTCGCATTCGTTATCGTGCAGAGTCACTGACTCTATAAGATTCAAATTGCGAGATTTGAATGAAACAAGGTGGAACCACGTAAGTTATCTTTCGTCCTTGGCAGGAATGCCAAGGATTTTTTTGTTCTTGGCCATCATCAATAGGAGGTACAAGATGAAAAAGATGATGTTATGCTGTTTGTTCGCATGGTTGGTTTCTGGGTGCACGACTGCACAATCAACAAAAGATTTAGTTGATATAAAAGCGCAAGGGTATTTAACGGTTGGGCTTGATGATACGTTTGCGCCGATGGGATTTCGAGATGAGAATGGGAACTTAGTAGGTTTCGATATTGATTTAGCAAATGCAATTGGTGAACAACTAGGTATCCCAATTAACTTTCAACCGATTGATTGGTCGACAAAAGAATTGGAACTAAATCAAGGAAACATCGATTTGATTTGGAATGGCTACACAATTACAGATACTAGAAAAGAAAAAGTAAATTTTTCTACACCGTACTTGTCCAATCGCCAAGTTGTAGTTGTCTTAAGTGATTCTAGTGTAGATTCGTTAGCCGACTTAGGAACGAAAGTGGTTGCACTTCAAAAAGATAGTAGTGCATTGGAAGCTGTTATGGAAGAGGAAGCCTTTGTAGCAACGCTAAAGAATCAAGAGGTTGTTCAATACAATACCAATCTAGAATGTTTTAGTGATTTAGACGCAAAACGAAGCGATGCCATTGTAGTAGATGAAATCTTAGCGCGCTACATTATGAGAAATAAGTCGACCGTTCAATATCGTATTTTAGATGAAAATTTTGGAACAGAGGAATATGGAATTGGTGTTAGAAAAACTAGTCCTAACTTATTAGAAGCTATCAACAAAGCGCTTGAACAGCTAGAAAAAGATGGTACTTATCAAGCAATCTATGACACCTGGTTTTTAGAATCATGAGTTTATTACAAGGATTGTTGCCTAGTTTACTTGATGGTGCATACATAACAGTATGCACCTTTGCGATCACGTTAGCATTGAGTATGCCGCTGGGCTTGTTAGGTGCTCATGCAAGATTGTCAAACATCAAACCACTTTCTGCAGCAATGCGATGTTTCATTTGGTTGATGCGTGGAACACCGCTTTTGTTGCAACTCATGGTGATCTTTTTTGGACTACCTTATTTTGGAATTGTATTACCACGCTTTCCCTCAGCGATCTTAGCTATGGTTTTGAATTATACCGCATATTTCGCAGAGATTTACCGCGGTGGTTTCTTATCGGTTAAAAAGGAACAATGGGAGGCAGGACAAGTACTTGGTTTATCTACATGGTATACCTATCGGAAAATCATTTTACCTCAAATGGTTAAAATTGTTTTACCTTCACTTGGTAATGAAATCATTACCTTGTTGAAGGATACTTCACTAATTTATGTTTTAGGCATTGGAGAGTTGTTACGAGCTGGTCAAAATGCTGCAAACCGAATGAGTAGTATGGTTCCCTTTATTTTAGTTGGAATCATTTATTTAATCTTGTCTGCGGCACTTGGATTTGTCTTACGTAAAGTGGAAGCAAGATTGCGGTAATGAAAGGAGTATTTATGTTGGAAGTAAAAAACATTGCGAAACACTATGGTAGTCATAGCGTATTTGAGAACTTAAGTTTTCAAGTCTTACGCGGAGAAATTGTTGTGTTACAAGGAAAAAGTGGTATTGGGAAAACAACACTCTTACGTTGTATCAACGACTTAGAAACTTTGGATCAAGGAGATATCTTAATTGATGGAGTGAGTATTCGAAACCGAAAAAAACATCAACTTCCACCCTCGGGTATGGTATTTCAACAATTTGCTTTGTTTCCAAACTTAAATGTATTCGACAATGTTATGCTAGCAGCTCGATACCATGGACTTGAGAGTTACGAAAATCTCAAAGATCAAGCATTTGCGCTTCTAGAAAATTTACATATGAGCCATGCGCTCGAGCAATTTCCCGCTACGTTGTCAGGTGGTGAAAAGCAACGTGTAGCCATTGCAAGAGCATGTATGGTTCATCCTAAAGTTTTATGTTTTGATGAACCAACCAGTGCTTTGGATCAAACAAATCGGGATGAAGTGATTCAAATGATTCAAGCAATCGCCCAAACAGGTGTTACGATTTTAATTGTGACCCACGATGAACGCTTTGCCAAAAACATTGCAACAAGAACGATTACTATGTCTAAGAACAACGAAAAGAAGATGATAACACCAAATCGAGAACAATGAGCCACTGAGAGCCGTTGCTAAGGTGAAAAATACGTGCAAAAATACTGAAAAAAAAGCGTTTTTTTTGTTGACTTGTTGGGCTAGAATTGGTATTATATACAAGCGCTAAGGAAACAAAGCGTAACCGTTGTT
>JBOFMT010000048.1:0-4160 GCA_051658525.1 Erysipelotrichaceae bacterium
GTTCCACACTGTTTTAATTTATTTCCATCTTCAACACTTGTCTTATAATAATAAGGTGTCATCATAAATAGATTATTGATTTCTTCTTGTGATGTTAGTTCAATTGGATATTCCAAACGAAACTCATCAATTAACGTAAATAAATCAGATTCTATATGGGTAATCTCATTAAGACGTACTTCCTCATATAGGACATGTTTTAATTCTTGTAAATGTTGAACACCAGGACCTACCACAATCAAATAGCCTTCATCATGTAACACGCGTGCAAACTCCGTTGTTGCAATCGGAGCAAATACATTAAGAACGATATCAGCACACGCATCAGCAACTGGCATATCAAAGATACTAGCGACAGCATAGTTTACTTGTTTGTTATCACGACTTGCTTTTTGTAAGGCTAGTTTTGATACATCAAAGCCCATTACTTGAGAGAGTAAACCACGTTCAATTTGATTGGTATAATAACCTTCCCCACAGCCTGCATCAATGATGTTATCGTGAGGAAAAGCTTCCATAAGATCTAGTAAGAAGGTAGCTAAAGGCTGGTAGTGACCTTTATGTAAGAAATCATGGCGTGCTTGCACCATGATTTCATCATCTCCACTTGCCTTTTGCTTCAACAATAAGTTTACATACCCTTGTTTTGCTTGATCAAACGTATGACGATTTTCACATGCATAGGTTTTACCTTTTAAATGTAAGGGTTGTTTGCATTTGGGACAATGCAGTTGCATTAGAACAAATCTTCCTCTTCTTGTTTGGTTACAGCTTTCATTTCTGGATAAACAAGAATGGTTTCCACATTTGCTAAACACTGTTCGATTAGCGGTTCAAAGTCAAATTTATTTTCGTTATATTCCGCTTTACGAATCGTTGGTTTTGTTACTGGATTTTTTGGTGTAAAGATGGTACAGCAGTCTTCAAATGGTTGAATACTTGTTTCATATGTTTCAATCTTTTTCGCAATTTCAATAATATCCAACTTGTCAAAACTAATCAAAGGACGTAATACTGGGATACTGACAACATTATTAATGACATCCATACTTTCTAAAGTTTGGCTTGCCACTTGCCCTAAACATTCACCATTTACAATGGCTCCTAGTTTATGTTCTCTTGCATAACGTTCTGCAATACGGTACATCATACGACGCATGATCGTAATTGCATATGGGATATCACAGTTATTGTAAATTGCTAATTGCAAATCTGTAAACGGAATCACGTGAACACGCATTTTCCCTTGATACATACTTGTAATACTAGCTAAATCCATAACTTTTTGTTGTGCTCTAGCACTTGTATAAGGTGGAGATGCAAAGTGAATCGCTTCTACCATTACCCCACGTTTTTGTGTCATATAGGCAGCTACTGGAGAATCAATTCCACCTGATAACATCAATAAGGCTTTACCACCAACACCAACTGGATAACCACCAGCTCCTAAGATTTTATCCGTCATAATATACGTATCAAATTGGTGTACTTCAATCGTAATACGTAACATTGGTTTTTTAACGTCTACTTTTAAGTGTAAATCACGTAAGATTGGTGTTGCTACTGCACGGTTGATTTCATCACTTACCATATAGAATAGCTTGTGTTGACGACGTGTATCAATTTTAAATGTAGTATCTGTATCTGCATAAGGTGTTGCAAGTTTTACTGCTGTTTCAACGATTTGATCGATATCACTATTTACTTTTGCCGCAAAACTAAAAGAATAAATACCAAATACATTTTTTAAGACTTTAGCTACCGCTTCGTGATCTTCTCCATTTAACACGATATATAAACGATCGTGTGTTTTTTCATAAGTTAATGCATCAAATGCTTTTAGTGCATCTTTGGTATTGCTCAATAAGCGATTGATAAAGATTTTTTTATTTTTTCCTTTGGTTGATAACTCTCCAAAACGAACCAAGATACGGTCGAATTGTAAACTATTTTGTTCTGTATTCATTGATAATCTCCTTTAAGTTTTGTATAAACATCATTACTTCTTTTTCAGTGGTCATTTTAGAAAAACTAATTCGTAAGACCCCATTCATTTCCGCTTCACTTTTCTTCATTGCTGCAAGTACACTAGAATGTGCTTTCGACTTAGAAGAACAAGTACTTTTTGCACTAACAAAGATTTCTCTTACTTCGAGTGCATTCATCATAATTTCACTCCCTAAAACAAGCACACTCATCGATAAGATAAATGGAGAACCTGTTTTTGGTGAATGAAACACAACATCTTCCCAATCACGGAAGGCATCTCTAACCATATGGTTATAATGTCTTGCTTGTTCATAACTAGCTTTTTGCGACTCCAAAGCTAATCGCACCGTTTTTGCTAGCACAATATTGGTAACTACATTACTTGTACCAGCTCGCAAACCAGCTTCTTGTTCCCCGCCAACAATGAGGGGAAGCAACGTTTTGTTACGCTTGTGATACAAAATTGCACTTCCTTTGAGCCCATGAATTTTATGAGCTGAAAACGTTGCGAAATCAACTTCAGTCAAGTCAATCGGGATTTTTCCTAGCGCTTGTACCCCATCCGCTAAAAAGGCACAGTGTAAATTTTGATGTGCAATGCGTGCTAAGCCAGTGGTATCATTGATACTTCCTACCTCATTGTTCACCATCATACAAGCTACGAAGATCGTATCTTTGCGCATGGCTCGTTTGAGGCTTTCCGTTGAAACTATACCACTTTCATCCAGATCCACATAAGTAACTTCAAAACCAAAGTAAGTTTCCAACTGTTCGAAAACAGCTTTGACACTACTATGTTCCACACGGCTACAGATCAAATGTTTACCGTGGTGTTGGTGAGCAAAGACATAGCCTTTGATTGCCATATTATTTGCTTCACTCGCTGACGCAGTAAAAGTTAACTCATCGGAGTTAACTTTTAAGTTTTTTGCTAATTGCTGTCGACTTTGCTGCATCAAGCTGTTCGTTTTGACTCCAAGTGCATGAATTGAACTTGGATTCGCGTAATATTGTTCCAACAATTGTACATAGGTTGCTTGTACTTGAGGATCCAACTTGGTCGTCGCTGCATTGTCTAAATAAATCATATTCTCACTCCTTAAGCATTCGCTGGCGCTTTCGCCAAGATTTTTTCATATGCCCCCGGATGTATCTTTTCTATCGTACTAACTGCAATTTTGAGCGCTTTGGTATATTCACCATTACGGAAACACAATTCAGCACGTGTAAGTGCAGAATCAACGTCCGGCATTGTGGTACGATAACGGTTCCCCAAACAAATCGTTTCTTCTACCAAACTAGCAACTCCAACTAAATTGTTTACGTTGTTATATAGTTTATACACATAATCAATTGCAACTTTTACTTTCTCATTTAAATCAGCAACATCCATTGGTACCATATCTAGCGCATCAACAACATCTTTGACATAGAGATTTGCATATTGCAAGTCTTCTTGGTATTTCGCTGAGATACTTGGCAAATGGTGTTTATGGATGGAGATTTTAATATCGTTTAAGATAACTTGTAGTTTAACAAGTTGTTTTTGACCACGAGATTCATCGCTACAAGCACTTTCCAATTTTTCACTCATTTGTGTAAGGTCATTGTACATCACTTGCATGCTATTGTCTAGTTGCTTGAATGTTACATGAATCACACTATAAGCAACATGACCTGCATCGACCATGGTTTTAAGTTCTGCACGCTCAACGACCATACGAGTAAATTGTTCGTCCATACTAGCCAAACGCGTTTCCCAATTTTCAAATCCAAAACGCTCACTTACACGTGCATACAACGCTTTGAGTTTATCCAAGGAAATCCCAAGGTTAAGCAATTGTTCTTCCAGTTCTGGATAACGGTTTTGCACTTCATCATAAAAGCGTGTTTCTTTTTGAATGCTTTCATTGATTTGAGCCAAACGTTTTTCACTTTCCAACATATGGTCTATGATTTGGTGGGTTTCCCCATTACGTAAACGTCCCAAATCTTCTTGTAAAAGTGATGAGATCACATCTAAGTTTTGAGAAATTTCATATTGATCCAATTGAATGCCTTTGTTACGTGCATTCAAGTATTCATAACTTGTATGTTCTAATAATGCTGGTACCACCCCTTTGGCTTTTTCAAATAGCGGTGGTAATGCTTCTTGTAATACAACAAGTTCT
>JBOFMT010000049.1:0-1025 GCA_051658525.1 Erysipelotrichaceae bacterium
CGCTTAACTCTCTAATCATGGACTTGACTTAAATAGCGGTTACTAAGTGCTCTGAATACACTTGTTTATTTGTTACGTATGTTTGGCGTTCTTTGATTCGAGAATACAATAAACTTTTGATTTCCGATATTTCCAAAGCCTTACAACGTTTTATAAAACTAAATAGAGCCAAGTAACGATTGATGTACTTACTTGCTACTCCACGATATGATTTATAGATTCGTTTAAACCAGTCGTGTAGTTGGTTTACGGTATTAATATGAATGACTTCATCCATATCTGTAACGTGTTCAATGATATGCCAGTGTGCTCGTTGTCGTTCTACCAGTTTACGATAAGACTTTCCTTTATCAGTAATCAAGATAGATCTTGAACTTACGTGTGGTGCAAAGCTTCGATTCATCATATCTTGAGTTGTAAGACCTCTGCCTGTACACTTGGCAATCACATTACCACTACGATCACAAGCAAAAGTACAACATATCTGTTGAAGGGATAAACCGCGTTCTAACGCTGTTTCACCGCGTTTCCTGGGTAACCTCGTTTCTTGTTTTGTGCCTTTATTAGACTCTAAAACATAGGTTTCATCCATTTCAATTAGATTTTCTAAATCTATTTCTTGCATTAGTATTTCTAGTGCATGAAGGAACTTATGACGTAAACGAAAAATAGTGATATCCGTTAAATCTAGCTCTTTTGCAGTATACTTGATTGATTTTAATTGGATCGTATCTTCAATAACTTTAAACCAAACTTCCATAGGTTGATTGGATTTATAAGAAATTGAATGTACATCACATACAAAACGTGTAGAACAACTACTACAAAAATAGCGTTGTTTGCCATTTGGCAGCTTTCCGCGTTTAATAAACTTTGCTTCTGTACAACCACAAAGTGGGCAAAAGCTAGGGCGATCATTTGTAAGCAACATTCGTTGCTTACAAATATCAATGATAATCTTCTCAAGTTTATTTGATTCAGATTTAGATAAAGAATTGAATACATCAGCGTATTTAGTAGTTAGT
>JBOFMT010000050.1:0-7223 GCA_051658525.1 Erysipelotrichaceae bacterium
CTTATGGTTGGTACAACTCGTTGTTGCTGGAATTGTGTTCCTAGCGGCTTGTATTGCGAATGAAAACAAATATTTCTATAGTATTGCCGTTGGGATTCCACTGTTTTTCTTTCTAACCAATATGCTAGCAAATATGGGAAATAAACTTGCAGGGTTTCGCTTTCTTAGTTTATACACCTTATTTCCGATTGAAACAATTACGGCTGGTGAACCAGCAATCATCTATTTACTCATTTTAGGCATTATGGTTGTTGCGTTGTTTGGAATTGGAAGTGCATATTTCATAAAGAAGGATTTCTCTATCTAAAAGGCGCAAGCCTTTTTTTTGTTTCTTCAGGATTGGAGTTCGAGGAGGTTTTGTAATTTCTTTCGAAAAATACGACAATAATGCTATAATGAAAACAGGGGGTATGTATATGGAAGACTTTATGACGAATATCAATTTAAAGAAAAATACCTTAACAAAGAACGAGTTACGCGCATGTGAAGCGATACTTGATCATTTGACTGAGGTACAAACCAATAGTTTTACCGAACTTAGTGATAGCATAGGGGTGACCAAAGCGAGTATCATGAGGTTTTGCCAAAAAATTGGATATAGTGGCTACAATGAGTTTAAATATGAGTGTGTGAAGTATGTTAATAGTATTGATCATCTTCCAGATGCGCCACTTCAACAACATCATACAGCAATGGAAAAAGTAACTTCAGTATATGCGGAATTATTACCTTTGATTCATAAAACAACAGCAGAAGAACATGTACTACATTTAATTTCATTAATCAAACAAGCAAGAAAGGTGTATGCGGTAGGAGTCGTAAATTCATCGCTTATTTGTATGCAGGTACGCTATGCTTTTTTGATGTTTGGTTATGATGTGGCGGTGATTTCCAGTGAAGAGGAATTACGTACGATCGATATGATTTTGAACGAAGAAGATTTGTTGCTTGTCTTTAGTGTAAGTGCGACATCCAATATCATGAAGCTCATCCACAAGGTCAAAGAAAACCAGCAAGTTAAATTAGCTTTGGTTACGATGAATCCAGAACCTGCTCATCTTGAAAATTATGAAGAGATAATCTATTTACCAAGTGCTAGTAATTTAAAGAGTCAATCTTTGTTGGACAGTGTACCGATTTATACCGTATTTGTAGAAATTTTAATCTATTTATTCCATAAACAATAAGCTATTAGAATCTCTTGTTAGAGGTTCTTTTTTATTGTGCAGCAACAAATCCCAACAAACTATGAAATTCATTTCAATAAAAATAAATGTTGAAATACATTTCAATCTGTGATAATATGTGTTTGTAAGGAAAGCACTTACATTTATAAAGGGGAGAAGAAAATGAATAAATTGACAGAGATTTTAGAACGTTTTTTATTACCGATTTCTGAGAAAATTGCGCAAGTCAAAGTACTACAAGCAGTTTCTCATGCCTTCGTTGCGTTACTTCCAGTAACCATCGTTGGTTCTATCGCTTATCTACTAGCAAATTTCCCATTTGCTTTTGTTAGCGATTGGTTGGCAACATGGAATGGAGTAGAGTACCTGATGATTCCATACAACCTAACCATTGGGTTGATGGCTGTTTACTTGGCTTTCTTAATTGGGTATTGCTACGCGAAACAATTGGATTTAGATCCGCTAGCAGCTGGTCTTATCGCTTTGATTTGTTTCTTTGTTGTAACACCGTTCATTACTGAAGCCGGTGGCAAATTTAATACGTATCTTTATGATTTTAACTGGTTAAGTGCTAAAGGTTTGTTCGTATCGATTATCGTGGGGGCGTTATCGACAAGGATTATGTATTTATGTAAGGTGTTTAAAATCTATATTAAAATGCCAGAAGGGGTACCTGCTTATGTAGAACGCTCATTCGCAAGTTTAATCCCTGCATTAATTGCAACTGGTGTATTTACAGCAGTAGCTGTATTCTTCACGCATACGTCGTTTGGAAGTGTTCATCAATTAATTTTTGAATTCGTACAACGTCCATTGCTTGGTTTGGGTGAAAGTTTCTTTGCTTATATTATTGCTACGATCTTCATTCAATTATTATGGTGGTTCGGGATCCATGGTATGAATGTTGTTGGAGCTGTTATGATGCCAATCTGGATGGGATTGGATATGCAACGTTTAGAAATGTTGGCAAGAGGGGAAGAAATTACCAATTATATGGGAGCTAGCTTTATGACTGCTGTTGGTCAATCGACCGTTGCTGTATTATTAGCGGTATTACTTGTATGTAAAGCAAAACAATTACGTGAAGTAGCTAAAATTGGGATGCCAGCAGCAATCTTCAACATTGGAGAACCGATGGTGTTTGGTCTTCCAACCGTATTAAATCCAATCATGTTTATTCCTACGGTATTATTGATTCCCATTGTTACAAATGTATTTATGTACATTGGTTTCGCTAGTGGTATTGTTCCACCATTAACAGGAGCTCAAATTCCAATGCAAATGCCTGTTATCCTATACGGTTTGGTACAAGGGAACTGGCAATTAGCAATTTGGCAGTTATTACAAATTCCACTTGCGATGGTGCTTGTAATTCCATTCTTAAAAATGTATGACAAACAAATCCTAAATCAAATGACAAGTCAAGATACAGAATAGTCGAGCATAAAGTATGAAACAGCTTATCGTAAACGCAGATGATTTTGGTCTTTGCGAGTCAGTCAATCAAGGAATTATCAAAGGAGCACGCGATGGCGTGATCACCTCCACTAGTATGTTAGTAAATATGGACTATAGTCTACACGCTGCTAGCCTACTAGATGATACTTTAGAACTAGGTGTTGGCTTACATGTCAATATTACCAAGGGGAAACCCGTATCCAATCCACAAGATATTCCTAGTCTTGTGGATGAGGATGGAAACTTTTTGGCGAGTGGTTGGTATTTGCAAGAGAATCATAGCGTGCATGTGGATGATTTGATTCGCGAATTTGATCAACAGTATCACCGCTTTATCGCCTTAACCAATCGCAAACCAGATCATATCAACATTCACCATATTTATGATTTTTATGGAAACTATCCAGCATTGTTCGACCATGTTATTAATAGCTATCATTTACCACTACGCTTGTTTGAAGATAATCAATCATCAGATTACTCCTTTCCAAACATCAAAAAAATAGATAGTCTTGATGCAAGTGTAATTACAAAAGAGGTATACTTAGAGAAACTAAAGCATACTAAAGCAAACATCGTGGAAATAGCAATGCATCCGGGTTATGTAGATGAAACCTTAAAACAATTAAGCTCCATGACACAAGATCGTCTTTGTGACTTAGAGGTGGTGTTGGACCCTGAATTTAAACAACAAGTAGAAGCATTCGGATTTCACTTTGCAAAGTTTTCCGATATCAAAGAGGTAAAAAAATGATTAAAATAATGGCACCGCTCAAACGCAAAGAAATCAAAACATTACTTGATACATCAGATTTAGGTTTGACGTTTATCAAAGAAGAACAAATGGCTTTGTTTTATGAAACAGAGCATGCAAATGAAGTACAATCACGCGTAAAAGAACTAATCAAAGCTGCCCCTTTTGGGCAAGCGATTATGTTTCGCGTAGAAGTACTGTAACCTTGAACAAGCAAGCACTTCACCATGCTTGCTTTCAAGGTATTTAGGAGGAAGAAAAATGAAATCACTATTAGATGTTGCTTACAATCAAGAAAGTGAAGCACAGAAGCTAGATTTATATTATCCAGAAACCCAACTACAAGCTTACCCGACGGTAATTTATCTACACGGTGGAGCTTTTAAAATCGGGGATAAAGCTTCCATGGGACTCCCAGATGTTTTAACGATGCGAGATCATGGTTTTTTGGTTGTTAGTATCAACTATCGCCTATCTGGCGAAGCACGCTTTCCTGCTGCAGTCAGTGATGCGAAAGATGCAGTTAAATTTTTGAAAAAATATGCAAGTACGTACAAGGTCGATATGGATCGGATATTTTTATGGGGAGCAAGTGCTGGAGCGAATCTAGCAGCAATGGCCGCCTTGAGCAAGGATGTTTTCCCAACGGCTTATCCAGATTTTGATAGTCAAGTTCGTGGTTGTATTACATGGTTTGGACCGATGGATTTTTCACAGATGGATGCAGATGCGCAAGAGACGGGGATTCCCTTACGTTATGGAGCTTGTGATGTGGAAACTTCACCAGAATCTCTTTATTTAGGACAACGTATTAGTGAAGATCCTGCTTGGACACAACGTAGTAATCCTGAGACTTACATCGATGAAACAGCTTGTCCCTTTTTAGTACAACACGGTACACACGATAACTATGTTCCTTATTTACAATCGGTACGGTTTTACAATGCGCTTGTTGATAAGATTGGGGATACACACTCGAAACTTGTATTACTTGAAGGTGCAAGTCATGGTGATCGTGTGATGCAAGGGGGAGAAAAAGCCTTTGGATCTCCAGAAAATCTATTGTTAGTAGCTAATTTTATGAAGGAATTGTTGTAAATGTTATCCACCTTTGTATTAGGGAAATGTATTACTTGTAAATGGACTTATTTAGGGGATGATCTTCATATTAATTTATATGGTGGGGATAAGGCGCATATTGGATGTTGTGTAGTAGGTCAATACTACACAAGAGATGAAAAAGATTATGCTAGCCTTTCAACCATCAACCTTCTCGGTCACCGTGAAGAAATGATCGCTCAAGAAATGGTTGAAGCACTAGTGAAAAAAACAAAACATACAGTAAGTTGTTGTTGTGGAATTCATTATGATGAAGTATCAAAAGAACAACTAAAGGTAGTGAGTGAGGCTTTGCATCACTTTATCGAACAATGTATCGAAGAAATTATAAGAGGGAACGCAAATGTATGATATTAGAACGGCAATTGAAGTATTAAAGTCCAAAGAAGGGCAATGGATTACGACGAAAACCGAAGTAGATCCGCATGGAGAACTTGCTGGTGTATATCGTCATGTAGGAGCGGGTGGAACCTTGCAACGCCCTACAAAGGAAGGACCAGCCATGTTGTTTGAAACCATCAAAGGACATCCAGACGCAAGTGTATTGATTGGCTTACTTGCTAGTCGTAAACGTGTTGGGTATTTGTTGGGTTGTGAACCAGAAGCACTAGGACATTTATTAAATGATGCGCTAAAAAATCGAATGGAACCTGTAGTTGTAGAGCCTGACCATATTCCGTGTCAAGAAGTAGTACATCTTGCTAGTGATGAAGGCTTTGATATTCGTAAACTCGTACCAGCGCCTACGAATACGTTAGAAGATGCAGGTCCTTATGTAACTTTGGGAATGTGTTATGCAACCAATCCGGAAACAGGCGAATCAGATGTTACGATTCATCGTCTTTGTTTACAAAGTAAAGATGAAATGACAATGTTCTTTACACCTGGTGTTCGCCATTTGGATAAATTTAGAGAAATAGCGGAAAAAGAAAACCGCCCATTACCAATTTCAATTAGTATCGGTGTGGATCCTGCAATTGAAATTGCAAGTTGTTTTGAACCACCAACAACACCACTCGGATTCAACGAACTTAGCATAGCAGGTGGAATTCGCAAACAACCAGTAGAACTTGTTCGTTGTGTTAGTGTCAATGAATGTGCAATTGCACATGCAGAATATGTCATTGAGGGAGAATTGATGCCTAATGTTCGGATGCGAGAAGATTTGAATTCAAATACGGGCAAAGCAATGCCAGAGTTTCCAGGATATACCGGACATGCGTGTGACGCACTTCCGGTCATTAAAGTTAAAGCGGTAACACACCGTAAGAACCCAATTATGCAAACTTGTATTGGACCAAGTGAAGAACACGTTAGTATGGCTGGAATTCCAACCGAAGCAAGTATTCTTGCCATGATTGAAAATGCAATGCCAGGGCGAGTGAAAAATGTTTATTGTCCATCCTGTGGTGGAGGAAAATTTGTTGCTGTCTTACAATGTGTAAAACGTACACCAAGTGATGAAGGGCGTCAACGCCAAGCGGCTTTGTTAGCATTTTCCGCATTCTCAGAATTAAAACATGTGTATTTGGTTGATGAAGATGTTGACCTGTTTGATATGAGTGATGTGATGTGGGCAATGACTACACGATTCCAAGGGGATCAAGATATCATCACCATTCCCAATGTACGCACGCATCCACTCGATCCAAGTAATTCACCAGAATACTCCAACCGTTTAACGAACCATGGAATGTCTTGCAAGACGATTTTTGATTGTACAGTACCATTCCATTTAAAACACGAGTTCAAGCGTTCTAGCTTTATGGATGTAGATCCAAACAAATGGCTCTAATGAAACGGATTGTAATTGGAGTCAGTGGAGCTAGTGGCGTTATCCTAGCTGTTCGATTATTAGAAGCTTGTAAAGCGTTTGAAGATGTGGAAACACATGTTGTGGTAAGTGATGCGGCAAAGCGGACGTTGTTATTAGAAACGAGTATTTCCTGGGAAACGTTTACTCAGCTTTGTGATGTCATATACGATAATAGTAATATCGGCGCAAGTATTGCAAGTGGATCTTTTCCTGTTGATGGGATGGTTGTAGTTCCTTGTAGTATGAAAAGTGTTGCTGGTGTTGCTCATGGGTTTAGTGATTCTTTGCTGTTACGTGCTGCAGATGTAGCAATTAAGGAAAAACGAAAACTAATTTTAGTACCAAGAGAAACACCGATGAGTCCAATCCATCTTAGCAATCTTACTAGTTTAAGTCAGTTGCAAAACGTCTGGATCATGCCTCCCATGTTAACGTATTACAATCAACCTAACTGTATTGAAGATATGGAACATCACTTGATTGCTAAAATACTGGAGAAATTTGATTTAGAGGTTTCTGGCTATCAGCGATGGAAGGGGTAACATTTCTTTTCGAAAACTATGGAGTTGGCGTTTAAAACATAGTATAATAGTGATAGATCATATGGAGGATAAGATAATGAAAAATATCGTATTGTTATGTTCGGCTGGTATGTCGACTAGTATGTTAGTAACAAAAATGAAAGCTGCTGCAGATGCAGAAGGATTTGCATGCACCATTGCTGCTTATGGGGTAAACGAAGCGTCTACTGTAGTTCCAAAATCTGATATCGTATTGTTGGGGCCACAAATTCGTTTTAACTTGGGACGTCTACAAAAAGAATTCCCAGATGCAATCGTAGAAGCAATCGATATGGCTAGCTATGGTCGTATGGATGGTGCTGCGGTAC
>JBOFMT010000051.1:0-23988 GCA_051658525.1 Erysipelotrichaceae bacterium
GGTCATGGTCTTGGTCATGGATTGGGTGTTTTGGTACATGAAGAACCACGCCTTAACTGGGTAAAAGATACCGTATTAACACCAGGTATGGTGATTACGATTGAGCCTGGAATCTATTTGCCAGGAATTGGTGGAGTCCGAATTGAAGATGATGTCCTCATTACCGAAGATGGCTATCGTCGTTTAACAACACTACCAAAAGATCTTATTTATATTAGCGAGAAATAACAAGCTGAGCCAACCATATTTTACTATGGAAATTTACTAGAAACTTTGGTATAATTACCTATGGATAAAAAGAAAAGAGGAGTCAATATGATTATCGTTAATGATTTAAGACCAGGTGTTACAATCCAACAAGACAACAATATTTATGTTGTGATTGAAGCAAACCATAATAAAACTGCGATGCGTCAAATGATCGTAAAAGCAAAAGTAAAAAACTTAAGAACAGGAACTATTGTAGAACTTTCTTTCACAGGTGGAGATAAAGTAGAACCTGCTCACATCGACAAACGTGAAATGCAATATTTGTATGATGATGGGGAAAACCTAGTATTCATGGATAATGAAACATACGAACAATTGGAAATCAATAAAGATCGTTTGAAATGGGAAATTAACTTCTTGAAAGAAAACGACAACGTTAATATTTCTATGTTCCAAGGTGAAGTATTGGGACTTATCTTACCTGACAAGGTTTCATTGCAAATTGCAGAATGTGAACCAGCAGTAAAAGGTGATACAGCAACCAATGCACAAAAACTTGCAACATTGGAAACAGGATTGGAAGTTAAAGTACCATTGTTTATTTCTGAAGGTGAAATGATCGTAATCAACACTGCTGACGGAAAATACTCAGGACGTAGTAAAGACTAATCCAGCAAAACCTTGTTCATTGGACAAGGTTTTTTTGTACAAATATAAGAATTGTAGCGTGATTTGGTAATAAAGTGCAAAGGAAAGCGTTGACATTCGCTCCATGCTTTCGTAAGATTAAGATATACCGTACGACGGGGGATTGTAAGGAGACTTCTAATGGAACAAAATCAAGCAACGATCAATGCGAAAAATGCATTGGTTATGGAACAGTTAGGAAATGCTGCAAAGAATTTAATTACTAAGGTAGCAATGCGAGACATTGAAACGCACTTTCAAAATGATAAGCGTATTTTAACGGTGCAACTTGTACCTACACCAATGGGAATTACAACATTGTCCGGTTGGAAAGCATTAGGAAAAGAAGAATATAAAAGCTTATTAGAACTAATGGTAGAAAATGGGAAAGATCAAGGAATGAGTGATGAAATCCAGGCGAAATTCCAAGAAATTATCACATTACTAGAAGTAGAAGCACAGCAAACAGAGGTTTAATCACCTCTTTTTTTTGCGTTTTTCGTGAATTTATTGACATATATCAATTGCATGTCTATAATGTATGTAGCATAACTTCAGGGCAGGGTGAAATTCCCGACCGGCGGTATACCCCGCGAGCCGATCTTCGGTTGAACTGGTTTGATTCCAGTGGCGACAGTAAAGTCTGGATGAAAGAGGTTTTTTTCTTTTTGTCGTATGTTATTTTCACTCTGAGGCTAATGTGTTGGTACTTAAGGAGGAAATTAAATATGAAAAACAATTCAGTCCGACGCTTAGTTATTATTGCATTGATGGTAGCACTTAGCTACGTTTTAATGTTTTGGGGGGTTCCCGTTGTACCCGCAGCTCCATTTTTAAAAATCGAGCTTAGCTTTTTACCAATTATTGTCCTTGCTTTAGGGGTAGATGTGAAATCAGCATTGCTTGCAAGTTTTATTGTAAATATGATGGATTTCTTTTTCAAAGGAAGTATGACAGGACTACCTATCGATCAAATGGCTAACTTCTTAGCTGTAACCTTCTTTCTAACAACGATGGTATATTTTGTTAAGAAGGAAAAAGTCGTATTGGGACTTATTACGGCTGTCGTTGTTAATATGTTATTTATGACAACATTAAATTATTTTGTAATCACGCCATGGTATTTTAGTTTGGCTGGATGGGACATGCCAGAAAACTTATTGTTGTATTGTGTTCAAATTTATGGGGTGTTCAATCTCATCAAATGGGGACTGGTTGCCGTTGTTTATAAATTAACAACACCATGGATTGCTACCTTCCGTCAACGCGTCTTCACGATGACACACTAAACTTACACACACAAGGTCGAAAACCTTGTGTTTTTTTATGCGAAATTCATGAAAAATAGAATAAAAGACGTAATAGCAATATGAAAAGCAATGTATTTTTGGTATAATATACTTTGAATTAGGAGGGTTTTTATGAGCAATTACTCACGTGTAAAAAAGTATGAAGAATTGAGAAGTCAAATTGAAGTAGAAAAAGATCAACAAATACAAGTTCGACCTTTATCCATAAAAAAAGATCAGTTATTTGAGACCAAACCAAAAGATTTTTCTAATCCGGTACCAGCGCAACGTGAGAAAAGTGAACGAAAGCCAGAACCAGTTTTAGAACAATCAAACTTTGAAAACGAGTATTTGGACGATTTTATTAAGGAAGTAAAACGTTACAATATGGAACGTGGACTTCGTGATGAAGAAAATACACAATTGAATATTTTGAATTCCATTAAAAATATTCAACCACGAAACAAAGCATATTTTGAACCGATGGAACGGGAAGAAGCGGGAAGCGAAGAAACCTTGTTGATCCCAAAGGAGCAATTGGATGTTGTTGAAAAAAGTGTAGAAGGATTTGAAGCCATTCGCGATGAGATTGCAGAAATGATTCAATCGGTCGAAGTGGAAGAACAAGAGCCTTTGCATTTACAAACAATCATTCAAGATTTGGGTGAACTAGAACACGACCCGTTGTTAGAAAACTTGGATGATGTTCAAGAAGAAGCAACACCGGCCCAACTGACACAAGAACAGCCAGTGGTGGATATATCCAACGAACAAAGTGATTTGGTATTAGAGGAAACGAAACAATTACGCATCGCTATTGAGGAATATGGTGATGAAATTGAAGATATTCAATCTGATTTGGGTAAAACGAATAAAGTTCTAAATTGGATTTTAGGTATCCTAATTTTTACATTATTTACAATCGTCGCAATGATTGCGTTGTGGGTAATGAAGCTTGGAGGAGTGATTTGATGTTATTGAATATTGCCATTGATGGGCCTAGCGCAGCTGGAAAATCTACGATTGCAAAGGCTTTGGCGAAAAAACTAAATTATACACACATCGATACCGGAGCAATGTATCGTGCGGTTGCTTTAAAAGCGAAACGTTTGAACATTTTAGATGATGCACAAGCGATCACTGCAGCAATGCAACATGCAACCTTGGACTTTGATGAGCAAGGGCTTTTGTTTTTGGATGGTGAAGATGTTTCTAGTGCCATTCGTGAACATGAAATCTCGATGTTAACGTCCAATGTGTCGAAATACAAAGAAGTGCGTGCCTTACTTGTAAAGAAACAACAAGAGATGGCACAAAAAAAAGGTTATATTTTAGACGGTCGTGATATTGGAAGTGTGGTATTACCAAATGCAGAGGTTAAAATTTATTTAATCGCTAGCGTTGCTTCTCGTGCAAAACGCCGTTATGATGAGTTGTGTGCAAAAGGGGAATGTGTGGATTTAACCATCATTGAACAAGATATTGCTGCACGTGACGAGCAAGATATGAATCGCAAAGAATCGCCACTGGTTCAATGCGATGATGCAATTTTAGTGGATACGTCAGAAATGACAAAAGAAGAGGTGCTCGAAGCAATTTTCGCAATTGTTTCAAAAAAGCTAGCATCCATAGGAGGTAACAAACATGATTAATGGTATTGTTGCAATTGTAGGTCGCCCAAATGTAGGGAAATCGACGATTTTCAATCGTATTATTGGAGAAAGAAAATCCATTGTAGAAGATACACCGGGTGTTACACGTGACCGTGTATATGGGAAAGCGGAATGGCTTACCAAAGAATTCCGTGTAATTGATACAGGTGGGATTCAATTAGAAAACCAACCGTTTAAAGCGGAAATCGAAATGCAAGTTGAAATTGCAATTGACGAAGCGGATACGATTATTTTCTGTGTAAGTGGTAAAGAAGGACTTACAAAAGATGATGAATTTATTGCACGTATGTTGCGTCGTAGTACAAAACCTATCATCTTATGTGTAAATAAAATTGATGATTTTGCATTTAGAGATAATATCTATGAATTCTATTCACTAGGACTAGGAGATCCACTAGCGGTATCTGCTGCCCATGGGATTGGTGTTGGGGATATGTTGGATGCAATCATCGAATCGTTCCCAGAACGCAAACGCAATGAATATGAAGGTATGACTCGTTTTGCCTTGATTGGCCGTCCAAACGTAGGGAAATCTTCTTTGGTAAATGCAATCTTGAATCAAGACCGTGTAATTGTTTCTAATATTGAAGGGACAACACGCGATGCTATCGATACGCCTTTCAAACGTGAAGGAAAAGATTATGTTGTCGTTGATACTGCGGGGATGCGTCGTCGTGGTAAAGTATATGAAAACGTTGAAAAATACTCTGTATTACGTGCTATGAGTGCAATTGAAAACTGTGATGTTGTACTTGTGGTAATTGATGGAGAAACTGGAATTCGTGAACAAGATAAGCACGTTGCTGGTTTTGCACATGAAGCCGGTAAAGGGATTATCATCGTTTACAATAAATGGGATACGGTAGAAAAAGATGAACAAACCGTAAATGCGATTACGAAAAAAATTCGTGCAGAATTCTTGTATTTATCTTATGCACCGATTGTTTTTGTTTCAGCATTAACAAAACAACGTGTTCATACCTTATTACCAATGATCGATCGTATTCATGAATTCTCAACGTTACGTATCGCAACCAACGTATTGAACGAAGTAATTTTGGATGCACAGTTGATGACACCGCCACCTACGCACAATGGACAACGTTTGAGAATCTATTATGCGTCACAAGTTGCAAGTGCACCACCAACGATTGTACTATTTGTCAATGATCCAGAATTATTACACTTTAGTTACAAGCGTTTCTTAGAAAATAAATTGCGTGAAGCCTTTGGTTTTGATGGTACAACCATCCGTATTTTAGCACGCGAACGTAAATAGGAGGATTTATGAAAACAGTAGTCATCGGAAGTGGAAGTTGGGGGACAGGCCTTGCACAAGTGCTAGCGGACAACCACCAAGACGTAACGATTTGGGGGCGTGATATTGATGAAATTCACGATATTTCTAGATATCATCAAAATCGTAAATACTTTCCAACCGTAACCTTAAACCCTGATGTGAAGGCAACCGTCGATTTCGATGTTGTAGCAGAAGCGGATGTTATCGTCTTATCGATTCCATCCATTGCCATTGAGGAAGTGTGTAAACGTATTTCAAATACAATTACCAAACCTGTCATCATTGTCAATACAGCGAAAGGGTTTCATCCGATTACACATGATCGTTTATCGAATGTCATTCGTTCTAGTATCGCTGCTGATAAATTAAAATCAGTCGTTAGTTTGATTGGACCATCGCATGCAGAAGAAGTTGTAGTTCGTTTGTTAACTTCAATTTCAGCTGTTAGCTTGGTAGAAGAAGATGCGAAAACAATTCAAACATTGTTCTCAAATGCTTATCTTCGTGTTTATACAGGAAGTGATGAAATTGGTGCTGAACTTGGTGTGGCTCTTAAAAATGTTATTGCCGTAGCAAGTGGTGTCATCTCAGGACTTGGTTATGGTGATAATACCAAAGCTGCCTTGATTACTCGTGGTTTAGCTGAAATGATTCGTTTTGGTACTGCGATGGGCGGTAACTTTGAAACCTTTATGGGATTGGCTGGAATTGGGGATTTGATTGTTACTTGTACAAGTGAACATTCAAGAAACTTCCAAGCTGGTAAACGTATTGGTTTAGATAATAGTGCGGCTTACTTCTGGGAAAACAACACGAAAACCGTGGAAGGTGTAGCTGCAGCTAAAATCGTCTATGAAGTGGCACAAGAACTTAATATTTCAATGCCGATCATCGATGAAGTATATCGTGTTTTGTATGAAGAAAAAGAGCCACGACAATCTGCAAAAGACTTGATGATGCGCGATTTAAAGGAAGAAATGGATTATTCGTCAATTCGTAGAAACTAGCCAATAAAGGCTATAATCCTATTGAAAAAGGCGTTTAAAAGTGATATTATAAAACTATGTTGGAGGTATAACATGATGGAAAATTTAAACAAAAAAGGGTTAGTTGATGCTATCGTAAATAAATTGAATAGCGAAAAAGAAGACAAACAAAAAGATGTTACTTTGAAAGAAGTTAAACGTACAGTTGAAGCTATGACTGAAGTAATCATGGAAACTTTGGCAAACGACGGAAAAGTTGATATTGCAGGTTTCGGTAAATTTGAAGTTAAACACCGCGCTGAACGTGATGGAATCAACCCATCTACGAAAGAAAAAATCAAAATTGCTGCTTCAAAAGCTCCAGCTTTTAAAGTTGCAAAAGGTTTCAAAGACGCTGTAAAATAATTTAAAAAAAGAAGCGCTAGCTTCTTTTTTATAAGGAGAACATTATGCCATTTTATTTTGGATCAGATTTCATGCAACAATATTTTATTTATATTTTAGCTTTTGTCGTAGTGATGATTGCGCAAGCGCGTATTTCAAGTGCCTATGCGAAATATCGTCGTGTAAAAACACACCGTGGATATACGGGACAACAAGTAGCTCGTGCTATTTTGGATCGTAATGGATTACAACATGTACCGGTTGAAATGAGCAATGGGGGACAGTTGAGTGATCATTATGACCCAACACGTAAAGTTGTTCGTTTATCACCGAGCGTGTTTCAAGATAATACGATTGCCAGTGTTGCAATTGCTGCCCATGAAGTTGGACATGCGATTCAACATAAAGTACATTATCCTGCCTTAGCTTTGCGTAATAAACTCTTACCAGTCGCTAATATTTCATCGCAATTGGGATGGGTAGTACTCTTTATTGGTTTCTTTATGGGAAGTAATTCTTTGGTTTACGTAGGAATTGGGGCTTTGCTTGTAATTGCAGCATTCCAATTGGTTACATTACCAATCGAGTTAAACGCTTCTTCACGTGCCTTAAAAATCTTAGTAAACGATGGTTACTTGGATGAGGAAGAAAAACCAATGGCAAAATCGATGTTAAGTGCTGCAGCATTTACTTATATCGCAGCATTATTATCAACACTGCTTAATATCTTACGTATTTTCTTAATGACAAGAAGAAATAATGATTAATTAAAACATCCGAAAGGATGTTTTTTTTAGTTGTGTTGCGTTGAGTGTTCAATAATAAGATTGGGTCCAACCAGCAATTATGTTTATCTCATTTTATGTTGAAAAAGAGTGGAAATTCCACTTATTTTGTCTCACATAATTCTACGCGTATTTTACGTTTGCTTATACGTTCGTATTCATCTGCAGCTAAGATCACAACCAATCCTTTTCCATGATGTGTAACGACCATTGGATCTTTGCTTTCGAATGTTTCTTGGAACAAACGAGCTGCTTTGCCTTTAGAAAACTCCGTTGCTGCTTCATATCGTAATTTTTTTGCCATTGTAAATCCTCCAAATCATCAACTTTCTTCCATTAATGTAAGTATATTATACCATAAAAAGCACTGAATATCAATGAGTATATCGAATAATATTTTTATCATTTATCTATTATTTTATATAAATATACCATTAAAGTATAAAAATAATTGATAAAATAGACTAAAAACTAATAAATAATGAATAATTACATATAATTTTATAAATGTATCAGCATAATATCCCAAAATGAAATATATAAAGTCATTTATAAAGTGACGTAAAAAGTCATTACTTTATATTATTTTAGTTTCGAAAATATATTACTTCGCATAATGTATATTATGTAATATTTATTTCTAGAGTTAGAGGTTAAGGTGTTTTAATTTGAATTTCATTATCCCGCATCGTATAATGGATAAAATACCAAGGAGGATTTGCAATCATGCAACACGATCTCTTACATCGTTTATTATCACACGAATATCCAGAAGGATTCACCTTTTCAACGCGTACTTTCTCACCATTCTATAATGAGTTACCTTTACGTGATTTGATTCAAAAATATAGCTTTTTGTTCCAACAATTCATTAAGCATTATGAGTGTATTACAAGAGAAAGCCAAGAGTGTGATACATTATGGCTGTATCAATTGCAATTTTTAGATGATACACAGATGACACTGGTACTCTTACACGATGAACATAATAAAATCATTCGTTTGTATCATCCAAATTTCCCGTTTGTACAAACACCGTTGTTGTATCATGCCTTTACAAGAAGTGTTGCTAATCTAGATGCACATCCATGGATGGTATTGCTGTTAGAAGCTTTGGAACGTCCAAACAACGAATTATCGTATTATTTTACCCCTCATCCGACGATATTGCGTAACAATCAAACAGTTCGTTTAGCTAATCTGCAAACAATGAGTGCTTTCGGCTATCAAGGAGCGTATCAATTGGTTGCAAATCGTGCTTTGATATTCGAGCATCTCTTCTTAATTGAGTATACGTTTGCTTGTGTGAATTTATCCGAAGTACCTCAGCAAATGGGCTGTTTACTTGGATATCGCAATGCGGAAGGTCTCTTTAGTGAACTGCAGTTTTTAGATGACTTCCATGTTTCAGGTTTTGATCCCTATAATGATGCGGAAGAGAATATTGGATCTAGTGAACTTCATTTTTAAGACAAAAAAAAATCAAAGGATTTCCTTTGATTTTTCTTTTGCTTCGAGTGCATCAATCATTGCCACATACGCTTTGATGTTCATTTTACGTTCTAATCCACTAGCATTCATATAGCGTACATTACCGAAAATCGCACGTTTTGTCCATGGACGATCATGCTTACCAAAAATCCAAGCAATCCCAGCAAAACTATTGGGATCACGTCCATCCAGTGCATATTTATTATTTAAATATAATGCTTGCTCAAACGCAATTTTTGGTGTACTACCCCACTCCAGTAATTTTTTACCCCAGTACATCCGCATATAACCATGCATACTTCCAGTTAAAACTAGTTGCTTTTGTGCTGCATTCCAATAAGGATCATCACTTGCACCCTGTTCTAACACTTCTAACTCATAGTAATATGGTCGCAGATCTTTATTATGCAATTCTAAACTATCGAGTGCCCAATTTGGTAAACATTGATACGAGTCATAGTACGTATTATAGTGAACAAAATTAAATGCCAATTCACGCCGAACGATGAGTTCCTCTTTGAATGCTTGAAAACTTGTCTCACAAGTTGGATGTTGATTGGTCCAAAGGGTTGCTAAATGGTAAAGTTCTTGTGATGAAACTTGACCAAAGTGTAAGTAAGGACTCATTCCACTTGTCGCATTGAGTACTGGTTCATTACGATTACTATGATAGTCTTCAAATTGTGTTTCTAAAAACGCTTGGAATCTAGTTAGTGCTGCACTACGTCCCCCATGCATTGCTACAACACCAACCGCACGGTTGACATTAAAACCTTCTAATTGCTCTGTAATTGTATGAATATCAAAGCTCTTAGCTAACGAAGGCACCGGTGCACCATGGTAGTGTTCTTCGATAAAATCATCAGCAAAATAAGAAATGAGTGGCGTTATTTTTCTTCGCAATGTTGCAGCGGAATATTCTTCCTTATTGCTGCAATGAGCAAGAGGAACGATACAATTGGTATCGATTTCTACCATTTCACAAGGACAACGCTCACTTACAAACTCTCTCCAATCACGCTCATGACGTAAAACTGCTCCATCACATACAAGTAATGCACAACGATCTAACAGCTCTAAAATCCCTTCTTTTGGCTCTTGGTGAGTGATATGAAAAGGAATTTGCTTTGCGTATAATGTAGTTGCTACTTCTTGTAAACCTTGGATTAAAAACCAGTAATGGCGAGCATTGGCTTCTGGATAGGTATCCGTTAATCCAAAATAGACAACAAGTGGTAATTTTTTTTCATTCGCTTGTGTAATAGCAAAGTGTAGTGCATGATTGTATTCATAGCGCTGTGCACTTTGCATCCAGTAACAAATATACTCCCCGTTTGGTTGGTGTGGTGTTTGATACACTTTGATCCGTTCATACTTCATAGCAGATTCCCCTCTTTTTCTACATTATATCCTATTAACACACGATTTGTGAAATTACATGACCATATTGGTTATAAATAGCAAAAAAGCCGTAATATTACGGCTTTTTTTTACATGTTACTTGGATATCGGCTAATTGACCAATCGCTAAACGTTGAAATTTTAGGCTTCTACGCTCTAGAATCCAAAAATCAACAAATTCCCATAGCGCAAAGGTACCAGCAATACTCATCACTTCCGTTACAAAGAAGTTGATATTATTGTACTGCATCCAAAAATACAATAACAATACACTAGAACCAAAGGCAAATAAACCAGTTATTTTATAGCGATTGAGTTGTAAATCTTGATTGATATCGGCAAGTTTCCAATCAAAATAGTCTTGAATTCCTTGCTTTAAGATCGCTTCTTCCTGTTCACTTAAAATATCATGGTGTAAAACAAGTTCTACGGTATAAGGATTGGGAATCGGTTCAACCAAACGTTCAATTTCTTCCAATAAACTACTAGCAACCATTGGATTGTCTTCACGACTATATGCTGAGAAGACATCCTCTTTCCTTGGTAATTCAAGCTCTATAGTAACTAGACCATCCGCTTCGTGAAAATGGTGCTGGATATAAGTAGCAAAGTCAAACGACTCTTTGCGATATCGCGCATCCTTTGCTTTTAATATCTGCTTTCGCTCTTTTCTAGATAACATAGCTACTAAGATTGTAAGGAGATCAAATGATCACTAACCGGTTTGATCAGTGATTCCATGTGTTCCTGTACTGCAAGACTTAATGTATCTGCTTTATAGAGTTGTGAGATACTTTGAACGGTTGGAAGTTCTGCTAATAATGGAATATTTTGAGCCTCTAAAAATGGTTGAATCGTAGATTGATCGTAAATATCAATACGTGTCTTACAATCAGGGCATAAGACATAACTCATATTTTCAATGAGTCCAATGACTTCTACATTCATTTGACGACACATGTTGATTGCTTTTGCGACAATCATCGATACCATATCCTGTGGTAAAGACACCATCAATACGCCATTTAGTGGAATGGATTGCATAATGGTTAAGGCAACATCTCCTGTACCTGGAGGCATATCGATAAGTAGGACATCCAATTCTCCCCAAATTACTTCATTCCAAAATTGTTTGATAATTTTAGTTATCATTGCACCACGCCATAATACAGGCATATTTTCATCGCTAATCATAGCATTGATACTCATCATTTTGATTCCATTCGCATCTTCAATGGGAAGGATCCCATCTTCACTACCATAAGCCGCTTCACTCTCTAAGGCTAACAGACGAGGAATGCTAGGTCCGGTAATATCCGCATCTAAAATTCCCACACGATAGCCCTCTTTTTGTAGTTGTCTAGCAAGTAGGACTGTCATGCTCGACTTCCCTACACCACCTTTACCACTCATTACACCATAAACGCGTTTAATCTTCTCATTATGTTTGCTGCGCTCTACGCCACAAGTCTCAGGTGTTTTACCACAACTTGCTTTGCTAGCACATGAATTACAATTTCCCATCTTGTGCCTCTTTCTATTTTAAGTTACTTAAATAAGATTTACCTAAGCTTGGAATCTCAACATCAAAATTATCTGCAATGGTTGCACCTAAGTAAGCAAAGCTCTTGCTTGTTTCTAGTGCACCATTCGCTTCCATCGAAGGAGAATACAGCAACAATGGAACTTGTTCTCTTGTATGATCACTTCCGACAAAGCTAGGATCATTACCATGATCAGCAGTTAAGATAAGTAAATCATCAGCTTGTAATTTAGCTAATACTTCACCTAATTGAACATCAAAACGATCAATTTCTGCACCATACCCAGCAATGTTTCTACGATGTCCCCAAAGCGCATCAAAATCTACTAAGTTAACAAAGACAAGACCAGTAAAGTCACGGTCCATAAGCGCGATGGTTTGTTCCATTCCATGCGTATTTGATTTTGATTTAAAGGCTTCTGTAATTCCCTCTCCATCAAAAATATCATTGATTTTTCCAACGCTAATCACATCAAGAGATGCAGCTTTTAAAGAATCTAGTACGGTATGACCAAAAGGTTTTAGTGCATAGTCATGACGATTGCTCGTACGTTTGAAGGCTCCTGCTTGTTCCCCAATAAATGGACGAGCGATAACACGGCCGACTTTCCATTCAGGTTTCATCGTGATTTCACGTGCAATCTCGCAACAACGATACAATTCTTCTAAACCAAACGTTTCTTCATGTCCACAAATTTGTAGTACACTATCCGCAGATGTATATACGATCATATCACCTGTTTTCATATGGTGTTCCCCAAGTTCATCTAGAATTTCAGTACCAGAAGCACTTTTATTTCCAACAATCGGATGTCCAGTACGAGCACTCAATTCATCGAGCAGTTCTTGTGGAAATCCAGTTTCTGTAAACGTTTTGAATGGACTTGTAATATGTAGTCCCATCATTTCCCAGTGACCAGTCATCGTATCTTTTCCCACACTTGCTTCTTGCATTTTTACGTGGTATCCAAGTGGATTTGCAACTGGAGCTACCTTATGCAGTGCATGTAGATTGGCAATTCCAAGTTTTTGTAAATTTGGAATGTTAAGGTCATAAGCATCTGCAATATGTCCTAGCGTATCGGCTCCTACATCACCATAGTCTGCAGCATCTGGCATTGCACCTACACCTACAGAGTCTAGTACAATGGTAAATATTCTTTTATACTTCTTCATCTTCAATCTCCTTGTTTCTTGGATGAAACATATCATAAGCTGTACGCAATTTCTTGCTTTGCACATGAGTATATATTTGCGTTGTAGATATATTCTCATGTCCCAATAATTCCTGAACCACACGTAAATCCGCTCCCCCATCAATCAAATGCGTTGCAAATGCATGACGAAACGTATGAGCAGAAAAATGTGGGTTCATGTCGTGCTTACCTGTCTCATATTTTACCATATTATGGATAGCTTGGCGAGTAAGTTGCGCACCGCGTTTGGATAAGAAACAATAGCTTAACTTTTTATTCGGATGTGCTGCTCGCTCATAGGTAAAATAGTCCAAAAGAGCTGCTGTGGTGCGCTTGTTGATGGGTACCATACGTTGTTTATCCCCTTTGGACATAAATTTAATAAACCCTTGTTCTAGAAATACATGATTGTATTCTAAGTTACAAACTTCAGAAATTCGTAACCCACTTCCATAGAGGAGTTCAAAGATCGCACGACGTAAAAAATCATCGCCATCAATCCCCTCTAATAACACTTCGATTTGTTGTTGGGAAAATACAAGCGGTAATTTTTGGGCTTTTTTAAAGCTGTGTAACTTTAAAGTTGGGTTGTTAATCCCAAGTTCCATGGAACAATAGCGATGAAACGAGCAAACTACACTGATCAAATGATTGATTGTCGCTTTGCTACCACTCGCTTCCATGATAAAAAAGTTGACGGTATGTTCGCCAACTTGTTGGATGGATTGCATTTCTTGACGCGCTAAAAACTGCGCGTATTTATTTAAATCATTGCGATAACTAGCAACGGTTGCTTGCGATTTTCGCTCAACCACACCAATATATCGTAAGTACTGCGTCATGAGTTGATCAATGTTCATACTTGTTCTCCTTAGCAAGGGAGCTTGCATAGACGAGGCTTCCACTTTGCAATTGACGATTGAGTTGTGCCAACAAATCGAGTTTATTCGCTTTCGGTGCTTCAAACATCGATATTTGTTCTATCACTTGACTCGATGATTTTAAGGTACCTAGCGTTATCCCAACATGCCGAAGTGCACGATCACTTTCATAGTTACGATCAAACAACAACAAAGCACGCTCTAAGAGGATCGTTGCATCGTTGGTATAGTGGTCGAGTGTCATGGAACGCACAATGGTTGAAAAATCTGTATACCGAATCGAAATTGATACCAACTGCCCTTTGACATCGTGTTTTTGAGAACGCGTTGCGAGTTGTTGGGCTAGACGGGTAAAAATCGCTTTGATTTCAGCGTAATCTTCCACATCGTTATCCATTGTTGTCGACTGTGAAATCGATTGTAACGTCTGGTTAAAGTCGAGTACACTACGCCCATTTCCTCTTGCATTTTGGATGTAATGCATCGCGTGTTTCCCTAAGAGTTGTTGAAGACGTTGTTCGTTTTCAGGATTTGCGATATCTCCTATGGTACTAATACCCGCTTCGATGAGCTTTGGAGCACTCTTTTTCCCAATCCCTTGCATCGCAGCAATGGGCAGTGGGAACAGTTTTTTCTCTAGTTCCGATTTTCGAATAATCGTAATCCCCATCGGTTTCTTCAAATCACTAGCAATTTTCGCTAGAAATTTATTAGGAGCAATCCCAATAGAACATCCAAGTTTGAGTTCATCTTGAATGCGTTGTTGTAACTCCCAAGCCAAATCAAGTGGGCGCTCATAGCGTTTGATCACACTTGTCATATCAACATAGCATTCATCAATACTAGCAGGCTCTACCAAGTGGGTATATTCTTTTACTAATTGAAAGAAGGCTTTGGACATTTTATTGTATAAGCTAAAATCACCAGGTAGGACTACCAAGTCTGGACATAATTTAAGTGCCTGGGCAATGGGCATCGCACTGCGTACGCCTAAAGCACGAGCTTCATAGCTAGCGGTACAGACGACCGAGCGACGTGATAGGCCTGCAACCGCAACGGGCTGGCCTTGTAAATCACTATTTCGTGCAATTTCCGCATTCGCAAAAAAGGCATTGAGATCGATATGAAAAATAACTGCCATCTACTTATCCTTTCTAGCTTGTATTCGTAATTCTTTTGCACTTTCTAGTGCATGGATACTGGAAACATGCGTATTCATCTGCGCTAAAGCAGCAATGGTATCGTTTTCTGATAACGCGTGAATTTGCGTGATGGTATCTTGCTCTTTTTGTAGTTTTTCTACTAGGAAATGAGTATCCGCACTAGCAGCAACGGCAGCCAAATGCGTAATCGTAAAGACTTGGCAAACACGAGCTAATTCACGCATCTTTTGTCCAATCGCAAAGGCTACTTTACCACTTACACCACTATCAATTTCATCAAACACAATGGTTTCAATGCCTTGTAAGTTGGTAAATACTACTTTTAACCCCAACATCAAACGTGACAATTCACCACCACTCGCAACATCCTTGAGCGGTTGTAAGCTTTGATTTTGATTCATCGAAACAAAAAACTCGATTTGATCATTTCCAGTGGCAGATGAGTTTTTTTCTGTGATTCGAATGGAAAACTTCGCATGCGGCAAGTGTAAGTCTTGCAACTGAGACTGTATGGCGGCTTCTAGTTGTTTCGCAGCGTCAACACGTACCAAATGTACTTGTTGTGCAAGGGTTTCATAGGCTGCAAAGCTTAGATCAACATCTTGTTGCAGCTGTTGTAGTAACACTTCACGGTTTTCCTGTTGTGAGATAATCGTTTGATATTCTTCTAGTGTTTCCATCATTACACGTTCTGAATTATGATATTTTCGTAATACGCGCTGCACTTGAAACACGTAGTTTTGATCTTTTTCTAGTTGTTCTTCATCAAAATACAAGCTATCATCAATGCTTTGCAACTCAGATGAGATATCTTCTAATTGATAGTAAAGATCCATCAAACGATCATAAAGTGGAACACATGTCTCCTCTTTGACACTTTGTAAAGCTCTAGCTGCTTCATATAGCGTAGTACTAGCACCATTATCACCAACTAGTGCACTTGTAGCTTGACTTAAGGCTTGCTTATTTTTTTCAAAACTACTCATTGCAAGAATACGAGCTTGCGTTTCTTCAAAGCGTTCTTTTGTATAGTTTAAATCCAAGATTTCCTGACACTGAAACCCCAAATAATCCAAATCATTTTGATTTGTATGATCATGAAAGCTAACTAGCGCTTGTTGTGCTTGGGTCCAAGTTTGATAAGCCGCTTTGAGTTGTGTAAGCTTTTCTACATGTTGGCAATAGTGATCTAGTAAGGAAAGATGGTATTTTTTTTGTAATAAATACTGTGTTTGATGTTGCGAGTGAATATCGATGAGCAAACCAATGGTTTCCTTTAAAAAACTCAACGTAACAGAGCGATGATTGAGTGTATTTCTTGATTTTCCATCGGGTTTAAATTCACGTGCAACGATGAGTTCCTCACTAAATTCAATCCCACTCTCCTGAAATACTGCTAAAACATCAGGATGTTTTGACGTGAAAACGGCCTCAACAATCGTTGAAGCAGTTTCATCTTTAGCATAGTAACTTTGAAAGCGTTCACCCATCAGTAAACTTAAGGCATCCATCGTAATCGATTTTCCTGCCCCAGTTTCCCCAGTAAATACACTCATCCCTGATGAAAAATCGAGATGTAGTTCATCAATCAAGACGAAATTTTTAATATACAAACGCTGTAACATACGCACTTTTCCCCCTTGTACCGTTGTTATTTGGTTACAAGTTCCTGCATATTCCAAATATGCTGGTTGAAATCGCGACGCAAATAACAAATGTATTCTTGATTACCATCACGACCAACCACAGGAGAAGCCATGAGGTTATGAATATAAAATCCTTGGGATTCAAAGAATGTCTGCATTTCGCGTAAGACGCGGATATGAACCTTACGATCTTTTACAATCCCATGTTTACCAACATCTTTTTTTCCAGCTTCAAATTGCGGTTTGATCAGCAAAATCATTTGCACATCTTCACGGCTCACTTGACATAAAGCTGGGAAAATTGTTTTGAGTGATATAAAACTAACATCCATTACAACCCACTCTGGTTGCAATGTGAAATCTTTGGGGTCAAGTGCACGAGCATTCATCCCCTCATAATTCTTAATACGCGGATCGTTGCGTAATTCCTCAACAAGTTGATCATGTCCTACATCAACCGCATAGACAAGTCGAGCGCCTTGTTGTAAGGCAACTTGAGAAAAGCCGCCGGTAGAAGCACCGACATCAAGTACGATTGCATCGTTGAAGTTTACTTGAAATGCTTCACACGCATGGTGCAATTTCATTCCAGCACGAGATACGTAGTTGAGTTCACGCTCACTTACGTGAACCACATCGCCCTCACCTACGATAACACTCGCTTTTTTAACTGGTTTATCATTGAGTAAGACACAGCCTTCTTTGATATAATCTTGGGCCAAGGAACGGGTCTTAACCAGACCTTGTTCTACCATATACAAATCAATTCGCATCAGACATCAATTCCTTTAACACATGATTCAAATCAATTTTTTCTTTTTTACGTAATTGTGCCATACTACCGTGTGGTACAAAGTGGTCACCAATACCAAAACGTTTGATCGTTACAGCTTGATTGGTATCATTATAATATTCTAAAATCGCAGAACCCAATCCACCTTTTAGTACATCTGTTTCATATACAAGTATCGGAAGCTGCATTGCTGCAAGTTCATCTAACACACTAGTATCCATCGGTTTGAAGAAACGTGCATTTACAACACGAACCGGTAAGTTATTACTTGCAACTTTTTCAACCAAACGGTCAAAATCAGGTCCATATGTAATTACGATTTGTTCAAAGCTCGTTGCACCAGCACTTGTCCAAGTTCCAAGTGCGATTTCTTCCACCTCATCTTGATAGACAGCGGCGCTACCACGAGGATAGCGTATCGCAAATGGTTGCGTAGTTTGCGCAAAGGCAAGATTCATGATCTGTTTTACTTCTTTCGCATCTTTTGGTTGTGCGATAATCAGGTTTGGAAGCGATGATAAGATTGAGATATCAAATACACCATGATGGGTATCCCCATCTTCTCCTACCAAGCCTGCACGATCAATCCCAATGACAACCGGTAACTTCATACGGCAAATATCATGATTGATTTGATCATAAGCACGTTGTAAAAAGCTAGAATAGAGTGAAATAAACGGACGTTTTCCTCCACATGCAAGTGCAGCTGCAAATGTGGTTGCATGTTCTTCTGCAATTCCACAGTCAAAGCTACGCTCTGGATATAACGTAAAGAATTTTTCAAGTTTAGAACCTGAAATCATTGCGGGAGTAATCGCTACAATATCCGGATTGTGTAAAGCAAGATCAATAAGATGATCACTAACAAGACTACTCCATGCTTTTACACCTTTTGGTGTTTGCGATAAAGCAGTACCACTTTCAATCGCAAATTGACCTACACCATGCCAAGCACCTTGTGTGTCATCTTCTGCAAAGGAATATCCTTTTCCTTTTTTTGTTAAGACATGAACCACAATCGGTCCATGATGCGATTTTGCCAATTTTAATGTTTTAATTAACGACTTAAAATCATGTCCATCCACTGGTCCAATATAATCGATGTTGAATTCACCAAAAATAGAACTATCGACAACATTACTTTTTAAGCTGTTTTTTACTTCACGCATTGCATCAAGAACTTTATCCCCTGCAACCATACGTTTAAGGGCATCACTCACATCATGTTTTAACACTGTATACCCTTTTGAGGTACGTAGTGATGTAAAGGTAGAACTAAGTGCTCCAACATTTTGTGAGATACTCATATTGTTATCATTGAAGACGATGACCATATTTTTTTGTAAATGACCAATTTGGTTCAATGCTTCCATGCTCATTCCATTCATCAAAGAGCCATCCCCAATAACAGGAACAACACTATAATCTTCTCGGTTTAAATCACGTGTTACCGCAAAGCCTAACGCTGCGCTTAGTGAAGTAGAAGAGTGTCCAGCTTCCCAAGGATCGTGTGCACTTTCCTCGCGTTTTTGAAAACCACTCATTCCATTGTATTGACGCAACGTGTGAAAATCGTTTGCACGTCCCGTCAAGATTTTATGAATATAGGATTGATGTCCTACATCATAAATAAATTTATCGTTTGGCGTATCAAACACATAGTGCATCGCCATCGTTAATTCGACAATTCCCAAGTTACTAGATAGATGTCCTCCTGTTTTTGACACACTTTGAATCAAAAACTGACGAATATCAGCTGCCAGTTCTTCCAATTGTGCATAGGACATGCCTTTTATATCACCTGGGCCTTTGATATCTTTTACATCCATACTATTACCTCCTATTTGCTACGATGAACCAAGGTTGAAAACAAAGTTGGTAAATCGTGTTGTTGCAATGTTACATCATCCAACAACTTGATTGCTTGTTGCAAATGCAACGCTGCCTGTTTGTGAGCCTCTTCAATTCCAAGCAAAGATACATACGTAGATTTCTCCATCGCTTGATCTTTCCCTGCTGTTTTTCCAAGGGTTGCACTATCCGCTGTCACATCCAATATATCATCTTGAATTTGGAATGCTAGGCCTAAATGTCCACCAATTTCTTGCCATGTGGCAACATCTTCTGCTCGGTTTGCTAGATAGGCTGCTACCATCATTGGTAACATAATCAAACGACCTGTTTTATGCAGATGAATTTGTTGTAGCGTAGTTAAGTCTACCATCGTTTTTTCCGCAGCAATATCCCAAACCTGACCAAGTACCATCCCTTGTGCACCAGCAAATTGGGCAAACAAGGAAACAATTTCAGCTAAATAAGGTCCACGATATTTTGCTACGTAAGCAAACGCTTCGGTTAAAAGCGCATCACCACAAAGTATGGCTAGCCCTTCATTAAATTGCTTATGCACCGTCAAACGACCGCGACGATAATCATCATTATCCATTGCTGGTAAGTCATCATGCACAAGGGAATACGTATGAATCATCTCAATCGCACAAGCAAGATCAAAGCCTGCTGTGCTATCAATTCCATAAGCATCTAATACGTGTAGTAAAAGTCTTACACGTAATTTTTTTCCTGGTGCAATGAGTGCATATTGCATTGCCTCTTTTAATTCACCATCCACAAGATGATGTAGGCTATGTGAAAAATAGGTCTCAAATTTATTCATTTGTTTCCTCGATTTTATACGTTGCACTTAACGTTGTAATTTTTTCTTCAAATTGTTTGAGTTGGCTATCACAGCTTGTTACTAACTGCAATCCTTCTTCAAATAAAGTTAGGGCTTCTTCGAGTTCAATTTCATTTTTTTCTAGTGCACTAACGATTTCAGTTAAGCGCGACATAGATGATTTAAAGCTTTTCTTTTCCATCGATGTGCTCCTTTGTTTGTATTTTTGCTTCTAGTTGACCATCTAGTAATCGGATTTGAACTGCTTGTCCAATCTCAATTTGATCAACACTCGTAATTACATGCTCTCCTGTTTGCACAATGGAGTATCCACGTTGTAATACTTTTAAAGGTGAATAAGCATCCAATAAGGCAATATGTTGAGCAAGCTCTTTTTGTTGTTCTTTTCGATAAGTTTGTATCGCTGTACTCAATTGTTGACGCACTAACAGCGTCTGAGCAGCTTTATTTTGTTGTATCAGCGTATGACTATGTTGCAAAGCAGCGATACGTTGTTGCAAACTTTGGCGAAGCTGCATCGTATGTTGATGAAATCCACTTAATTGTTTGATCTTTAATGATAGTTGCAACATCTCATTTTGAATCAAACTGTGAGGATCACGGAAATATCGATTTGTTTGTAAGCTATCTAAGCGCATGCGTTCCATATGGGTACGATGAGCTAGTGCTTGTTGTAGTGCTAACTGTTTTTGTAAAAGGTCAATCTTAACATCCATTTGATTTGGCGAAATAAGCTCAGCTGCTGCACTTGGTGTAGGTGCAAACAAGTCTGCAACATATTCAACCAAAGTGTGATCAGGCTCATGACCAACGCCGACAACAATCGGTGTTTGAAGATTGTAAATGGTTTTGACCAACGCTTCGGAATTAAAACACCAAAGGTCTTCGATTGAACCACCACCACGACACAATAACAGTAAGTCATGTTGCTCGGTATCAGCAACTTGAAGCTTTTCCATGATATCCAAATCAGCTTTGTCTCCTTGTACCAAACATGGATAGAATGAGATTTCAGCCAATGGCCAACGACGTTTTAAAATGTGTAACACATCTTGGGTCGCCGCCCCTTCCTTTGCAGAAAGGAGGCCAATGCGTTCTGGATAAGCTGGAATTGTTTTTTTATGAGCGGCATTAAAATAGCCAGCTTTTTCCAGTTGTTCAAAGCGTTTTTGATACTGTGCATAAAGGTCACCGATATCATCTTTGCTCTCCATACCAAGTGCGAATAGCTGTAAACTTCCACTCGCTTCGTATACGGTCACATTCGCAATCACAACAACTTTTTGTCCTTCTTTTACTTCAAAAGCAACACGATTGGCATAGGATTTAAACATAACACAACTGAGTCGTGCTTGTTCATCTTTCAACGTAAAATACCAATGACCACTGCGATGTTTCGTTAGATTGGAAATTTCTCCAACCACACGTACTTCATGCAGTTTTTCTGTATTGTCTAAAAGACGCTTTAAGTATTTGACGAGGTCAGAAATTGCTATTTCTGGTCGGCTCATAGTTGATCTAGAACACCATTTACCAATTTGTAAGTATCATCGTCACAGAATTTTTTCGTAAGGTTTACCGCTTCATCGATGATGATTGGTTTTTGTGCTGTTTCTAAATCTAGCTCACAAACGGCAATCAAAAGAATTGCACGTTCTACAAATCCCAAACGATTAAACTCCCAATCACTTGTTGCAAGTTTTTCATTCAACATTGCAATATAGTCATCTTGGTATTGTACCGCATCTACGGTAATGGTATATAAGAACGGGTCAATTTCATTTTTCCCATCCAAATTATCCAATACAATTTGTTTGATGTCCCCTTTCAATAAAAAATACTGGTAAAGGCATGTCATTGCCAATTCACGTTGTTGATGTCTATTCATTTCTAAAATCCTCCAATTTTCTCTATTCTATCATGTTTTCAAAGATCCACATTAAAAAACACCTGTGTAGGTGTTAAAAGATAAAACCAACTACCTTAATATCAATGATATCAGGAGTATAATCACACATGTGGTTGATACTATCATAAATCTTGGCTTGTAAACTAGCACAAGCTTCTGATACGTTCACACCATACTTCACTTTTAAATCAATGTTGATCACAAGTTGATCGTCTACTATTTTACAGCTTAGTGGGTATTTAAAACGGGTCAAATCACCCAACTGTACATTTTCTTCTTCCTCAATTACATTTTGCGCAATTGTTTGAAAGCTTGATGTTGTTAGTGTAATGACACCAATCGTATTACGTGGTGTTAATTCTATATACTCTCTTGCCATGGTACTCTCTCCCTTGTTTTTTATATTATACTGTATTTTACTTGAATCTACAAGTAAGCATTCCTACGAAACACTTGTCGCATCAAATTCATAAAATCTTCCTCGATATCTGCTTGCATTCGTGTGAAATCTTCGTATGATTTCACATGAAATTCCAATGAATTAACAAATACTTGGAATCGTTTGTTGATAATGTTTAAGGTTTCGCTGTCGATGATCTTAATCGTACCATCTTGAACGAGAGCCGTTGCCAGGTATTGTAGTAATACATTGTGTATTGCTTCGGCTTCGTGTTGTTCTAACATTGCAAAACTTGTTTTAAACCAATAGTGATCCATCAAATACGCTTTGATGACACTTAAAAATAAAGTAAAGTCTTCTAAGTTATTTCCAGGTTCTAGGAAAAACAACATTTTAAAGAACACAAACCAATCATAATCTTCATTCACTACATCGTAAAGGTAACTTCCTAAGATGTTCGCAAAGGGATCATCACTTGTAAAATGATCTTCAAAACAAATACGACTCTCAAAGTCGATATCAGTATTATTCAATCGACGGAAGGTCTCAAACAACACGGTAAATCGCTCTGATTTTTGTTCAAACTTCAGATCTTTCATAAAAATATAATGTGAGACGATACTCGACATATTTTTAATATTGATATTGAAGCCGATACTATCGCTCATTTTCAAAGCAAAGAGATCATTGAGTGCTTTGGTAATCAGCTTTTCAAAGTTTTCTTCACTCAAAGAAGAATCTTGCATATTTACCGTTTGAATTTGACGATAAACAATGCTTAGTTGATTATCGATGGTTAATAAATTATCTTTGATGGAACCTAAGATTTCTTTCATAAAGCCATCATACACAAAGTAATTGGTGTTTTTATACACTAGTTTATGTTCAATGTTACTCCAGAATAAATTAACCAAAGCTTTGATCTGTAACTCAAAACGATACATCTCTTCCCCATCGAGCAAATAGCCATCCAAACGATAAATTTCATAACCGTTCTTTTGCATTTGTGGTTGTAGAGCCGCTAAATCTAGAAACACATTAGGGTGTTCTGGATGCGCGTAAAACATATGATCTTCACTCACGGTAAATACGGAACGAATGTGTTCCATTATCAGACGTTCCTCTGCTACAAATCGGCATTCCAACGTTAACCCAATCAAATCACTCATCGAGTGTAAGATTTCATAAGGTGTTTCAAAACGTTGGTAAGCGTGTGAACGAATGATTTTTTCTCGTAAACTTGATTCCGTTTTCACTCTGGAGTTAATTCCAGCAATACTCTCATGTTCTTTTCCAAACAAGGCTAGAAAAAGTGTTGATAACGCTTTTTCATGGCGATGATAGTCTGCTTGTAAGGTTTGGTATAGCGTTAATGTTCGATCGATTTGATCAAATATTTTCAACCGCATGGTACATCCTCCTACTGGTTTTTAAAATATAACTTTGCTTGTGCTTTATCTTGTTCGAGTTGTGCAATGAGCGCCGTAATCGAAGCAAATTTTATTTCTTTTCTTAAACAGCATAAGAATTCTACTTTGATACACTGTCCATAAATT
>JBOFMT010000052.1:0-6837 GCA_051658525.1 Erysipelotrichaceae bacterium
AAACATGTGATATCTTCCATATCCTTAGGGTCAGGTTTTAATAACCTTTGAAATTACACGAATCTAAAACTATACTCAACTGTGCTTTTAATTTCAACAGGTTTTAATAACCTTTGAAATTACACGAATCTAAAACCTCAATCGTGTTATTTACAAGGTTATTGTATGGTTATTTAAGTGCCACGACACACCTACTTTAACCATTCAACGTAGTCTTTATCTACTTCTAGTATACCAAGAGCATTTATATTTGGATATAGGCATTTATCAACAAATAATATCTTTTGATTACAAACTTGAGCATACTCTACAATATTGTCCATATCTTCTTCACTAATATAATTCAATTGATTTATAAAGATCAGTAATTTATCAGGATAGAAATATGCATATACATCAATGATATATTGAATCTTCTCAAAAAGACTCTCGAATTGATTTAAGAACGAAATATTTAAATCTTTCAATATCTCGATAAAAGGTACTTCTGTACTATAGTCAAGTTCAAAAGGTAAATCATATAAGTACTCAGAGAATGAAGTTAACTCCTTTTGTATTCTACTAGTTTTTTCTAACTTTTGCTCTATATCAATCGTTGCAACTTGATCAATATACTTTAAAAACATTGCATTACTTTTCATTTCTACTGTATTAAATTTTAATATATCTGTTATTACTAAAGCATTTTTATCCAAATCTAATACTTGATTGTTTAAAGATAATACAATTTTTTCCTCAAAATTATCTACCCAATTACAATGACACAACTGATTAACTACGTTGATAAACATATTATGTTGTATTAACTGCAAACTCCATACACAGTGTTGTTTAAAATCTATCTTATGTTCCAATGAAAATATGGATAGTTTCATAAAACAATCATCCTTTCGGTTGAATCTATAACTGTATTTTGTGCTTCTCCACTAATGAAAACAATATTGTTAAACTGTTTTTCCGTAAGCACTATTATTGTAATATGTCCTTTATTTGGAGCATATTGGCTCACATGGTGTTTGATCGCATTTGCAGATGTAATATTTAATGCTAAACGTACATATACTGATTCTTGAAACATAATAAATCCATCGTGTAATAAATTATTTCTAAAATGACGGTAACTTTTTAAGTCAATAGATGATGTCATAGGTAAATCAAACAATACCATTACTCTCATATGACGAAAACTCATATCAAACTTACGTTTGCAATCAATGATAAATCATTGTGTTGTATTGCATTAAACACTGAATATACAAAGATACCAATACCGTCATTAACATAGTGGATTTCATCATTTACTTTAACTTTACTGTTCAATAAATTAATAAGTTCTAATTTATACTTACCATCAAATACAGTATGTTGATTTTTAATAACATACTCATCAACAATTGGTCGAAAAACTTCCATTAGGTCTGAAGCAAGGTTATGATGATTAAATTCATTCACGTGTTTGATTCCTATTTGTGTTAGATACCCCTTTGCTACGATTGCTTTACTTACTGCAGAAAGTAGTATTGCATAACCATAGTTTAAAGCTGAATTTCGATCATCATCTTCTGAGCGATTAAAATAATCTAAAAACAAGTGTTCAAAGTATATCTTAGCAGCTAAACCTTCTTTATTAGTGCTATCTTTAGAAACTACCTCTTGGCTAACCTCTAATATATATTCACTTTTTTCTTTATGAATAGGTTCCAGTACTTTAGCTTGATTTCGGATTTTTTGCTTGATTACCTCTTTCCAAACTTCTCCACAAAAATCACGGTCCCAGTTAATCTGCTGACCAATTTTTTTAGATGAATTGTGAGCATTATGTAAACCCAGTGTATGTGCTAGTGGAAGATGCTTTTCATCACAATAAATTATACCAATCTTTCGCTTTACTAACTCACTAATCAAGTAAGCTGTTAAGCTTACTTGTAGTGAATCAATAATGACTACTGATATTTCATTTAAGTGAATTGTTACTACTTCTTCATTACGGATAATCATGTATTCATTCTTAAAGCTTAAGTGAGAATGCTTTGTAACGACTATCGTTCTCCAACTCATAACGTATAACTCTTTGTTATTAATCCAGTGATGGATTCATCTACGAAAGTCCAGTTAGTGCAGTCTGTTGGGCGATTGCACAATCGTCCTTCGCGGTCCGTTCCTCCGATTTTCTTAAGATTGCCATTAATACTTGAAGCTTTCATGACTTTCAAAATTTCAAAAACATTTTTTTTCTTCTCAGCCACTTCTAGGTTTACATACTTTTCTTTAACAGTGACTATTTTTTTATGAACACCCGAAAATAGTGGATAATAATTCTTCATTTTATTACATAGTTCATCATATGTTTCAATTAACTGTTCATTGCAATCAGCAATTGCACATATAACCTCTTCTTCTGTTTTACATTTCGCAAGTTTTCTATCTATATCAACAGTAATAGTTTCTAAATATTCATTGTCTAGGTGCAATTGTCGATTATTAATCCATTCAGTATGAGATACTAAACGCAAATCATTTCCAGCTTGTTGAAATCTTTGATACTTACAGATTTTTTCCTTTACAACACGATAATCGCATTCTAATGTTTCATTCAAATAACTAGTAATTGCATCTTTTTTAGTCTTTTCTAAAGCAACAATTCTTACTGGTAAGCCAACTAAATTAAGTTGTCTTTTTTTCTTCTTATCGAGTTTTTCCACAATACAGTAATACTGCATCTCTTCACTTGAATATCCTCCATAATCTTCAGCTGGTAACAACTTACTCTTATCTAACGGATGTTTCCCTAATGAAATTTTTGCTGTTGCTTTTGGGTAAACTGTTTGATTATAGAATCCATGAACTAAATTTTCTTCCAACTTTCTAGTCACAATAACTTCAGGAAGTCGATATCCTTGTTTCAAATGTTTGATAGCAGTAGAAAATTGCCATACTTCTCCAGTTTCATTATTAACATAATCTTTTACAAAAGAATCTATTAGAAAACCGTGCTTTCCTTTTTTATCCATATCTTTTTTACTTGATTTACTATATTTTTTAAACTCAGAATAGATGAATTCTTTTTCTAACTTTGGATATCGATTACGAATAAATAAACCCATATGGATTGCTAAAAGCGCGTCAAATGCATGATGATGATCATTTACTTCACGTGATTTAATAAAGTCCAATTTACTTCGTAATTCACTTAGTGTATTCGCTCGTATCGCATGTACTTTGGTATCTTGATATCCTTGTGTCAAAATATTTACAACATGTTTAGTAATTTGTCTGGTTTCTACCAATTGCCGTGCAACAAAGCTTGCTTCTTGTCCTTCAGAGAAACTAGTCCGCATCAAAGAAGCATATTTCTTTTCTCCAATGAGTTTTTTATCCAACAACATCTTCCAAAAAGCTAACACTTCAGATTCTTTCTGTGCAAATTTTGCTTTGATAATATCTTTAGGGAATTTATCATCTCCTTTGATTTTATTGTACGTTCCAATTACGAGAGCCTTGTTTTCAAGACTATCATCCTTTACCATTGATCTTGGAATAATATGGTCAACATCGTAATGTTGTAATTGATTTAAATCTAGTTTTTCCTTGGAATAGAGGCAACGACCAAGCTGAATGAAATACAGGTAAACGCGCTCATTTTGTAGGAACGTACGATCAGCTTTATCTAGTTCATCTTTTATATGTTTATCAACATTACCATGCTCTTTATACATTTTTTCAATCGCCGTTTTTCTATTTACACTTCGCTTTTTCTCATCTTCACTTCTTGCCATCTCTACAAAAATACTATTGGGTTCACACCCACATAGTGCAACAATCTCCTTAACTATTAGCATACTTTGCCAAATACCACGTTTGATTGCTGGAGAACCAGCTAACTCTTTCACTGTTTGATAAGATAATGGATCACCAGTAAGCGAAAGACTTTCATCTATTTGCTTTTTGAAACTTAATTTCGTATTAGTAATTAATTTCATGAACACATCAGAGTCACGTTCTAAGTAATCCATAATACTGAATGATTCTTGTGTTTGCTCATCTTTGTGTTTTAAGACTGTCAATAATTTATTAGATAGCTGCCCCCATCCTTTATAAGGAAGTTTTAATATTTTTGCTAGTTGTTCCCTAGTAATACTAGGATACTCTTGTTGGAGCTTTTCTTTTACGATTTGACGATCTTCAAATATGGTCAAGTAGTAAATAATCGTTTCAATCATATCAATATTGGAAGTATCCACAACTCCAAAAATACGAATAAAGTCCAATTCAGAAGATAGGTTATTTGCAAATTTATCTTCATCCGAAAAACCTTTAATATCTGCAACTCCATAGAATGCTTCTTGCAAAGTAGATGTATTTATTAAATCTTCTTTTTTAACAGTCTTCTTCTTTTTTTCGATAAACAATGTTTGAATCAATTCCTCTTTCATCGTTTGCGTTAGCTTAGACTCTTTTTCTTGCCCTGCTACAATAATTTTTAACTGATTTATTTCATTTAAAAGCATAAATCGTTTATATGTAATACTATTTTTAGGTAATACTTCCTCTCCCATTAAATACGTACAAGTATTTGTCATTCGCTTAATAAAAGCTTCTGCAGATGCATGACGATCTACTTTCTCTTCAAAATTCCAAGGTGTAATCTTTCCTGCTTCTTTTCGAACCATCCAGTTAAAATCATTTTTATCCTGTGGTTTGTTTAATGGTCCTACATAATATGGAATTCTAAAACGAATTAGCTGATTGAGATTTTTTTCCACAAGTTCAGGATAGTATACTGATTGATTTGCTATGATAGCCGAAAATTCTTTTTCATGTAACTGAAATGGAATAGCGGCATTTGCTTTACTCGTTTGTAAGCTTAAGAAGGATCCTTCCTCTACTTTTGATAAGATATCTTGCTTAATCGAAAGATCTATTTCTACTTTATCAATCATTGCCTTTACTTTTTTATAAAAGTTAATGGCATCCATTTTCCCAGAAGCGTGAATATATTGTTCATAAATACAATCCTGATTTTTTTTATTTTTAAACATTTCTTTATAAAGTTTTGGTTGCGAGCGCAATACGGATTTCAGTTGTTTGAGATCAGCTTTATGGGTATCATATTTCTTTATCATCGCACTTGAGATTGAAGTTTCACCTAAAAGAACCTGTTGTAGCACTGCCCAAGCGTAGACTTGATTAATCAAAGCGAACTCCTCACTGTAAGCTTCAAGTAAACTATCGTATTTTTCGACCTTATCATCAACATAGTCATTCGATAGTGAGAAACTTAGTTTCTTACCATCTTCTTCTAAAAGTTGTTCATCATCAAATAGTACAGCGAAATTTGCTTTTAAACCGATTAAGGATTTAGCTAACTCAGCACATCGTTTTACTTCAAAACCTTCCAATGTAGATAAGATATTTACAAATCGTTCTGTCTTCACTTTTCTAGCAATACTAACATCTTTTAAAACTCCGATAAGCTGTTCGACTTGCGCTTCCACATCAATTCCACAAACATTTTTAAATACTACTAGCAACGCTTCTTCTACTGCAGTAGTATCCTGAATATTGAATTCTTGTCCCTCAAATAAGAAATGCCCACGATATTTTAAACAATGATGAAGTGCTAAGTAAATAAGTCTTGGATCGGCTTTTTCGGTTTGTTCGACCAAAGCAGCACGTAAGTGATAAATGGTAGGATATTGTTGATAATAACTTTTATCAGTTAATTCACCATCTTCAAATAGATTGAACTTCGTTTTATAACCTAAACTATCCTTTGCTAATAATTTTGATGCTTTTAACTTCATGAAGAAATTATCATCAACAGCTTGTACCATTGGTGCTAGTTGTTCTTGTAACAAAGTGATACGTTGCTTTCTACGTTGTAACCTTCTACGGGTAGAACGAAATACACGTCTAGCTTGTGCTGTTTCCGCAATATCAAATAAACGTACTCCCATAGCACGCTTGCCTTTGATCCGGATGATTTTACCTTCCATATCCGTGACTGCCCAACCAACACTTGCATCTCCAATATCGAGACCTATACAGTATTCTCTTTTTTCCATCTTTTACTTGCCCTTTCTTTATTTATCGTGTATAGTCAAATTAGGTACTATTTTAGTAACCTTTGAAATTACACGAAGAGTTAAAATAAAATGTAAATCTAAATGAATGACGGGAGCCGTCAATCCTACAAATCAAACAGCTATTGCTGTTTTTTTTATATTCTTTTCAGCTATTACTTATAACTATTCCCATCATAGCACATAATTAATCTACATTACTATTAGGTAAAACAATAAAGATTTCCTACAACATAAAGCAACGTTTTAAGATCAAATAATTATAAAAAACACTGCACTTTGCACAAAGAAAAAACCTAGGAAATTTCCTAGGTTATAAGCTATTTTACTCCGTTATTTGCGATTACTTCTTGATACCAAGCAAAGCTTTTCTTTTTGCTTCTTGCTAGACTACCATTTCCTTCATCGTCTTTATCTACATAGATAAAACCATACCGTTTCTTCATTTCTCCTGTACTTGCAGATACTAAGTCAATCGGACCCCAAGTTGTATATCCAAATACATCAACACCATCCGCTTTCGCATCTTGCATTGCTTTGATATGTGAGGATAAGTAGGCAATACGATAATCATCTTCAATCGTTCCATCTTCCTGCACGATATCAATTGCACCTAGTCCATTTTCCGCAACGAACAATGGTTTTTCATAACGATCATACAATAGATTTAGTGATAAACGGAATCCCAAAGGATCAATTTGCCATCCCCAATCACTTGCTTCTAAATAAGGATTCTTCAATAAACGATAGATAT
>JBOFMT010000053.1:0-11909 GCA_051658525.1 Erysipelotrichaceae bacterium
CCACAGGAAAACATAGAAGTTCGTGCGTGATTCTAGTTTTCCTGTGGAAAACAGAGCGATAAAGCATTCGAACGTGCTCAAAAAAACAGGGATTGGATCCAGGTGTTTTCCACGAAAAAATGGGGGAAAATAGGCAACAATCGCTGATCTAGAAAATAGACATCTTTCATTTAACATGACGCTACTAAGTAAATGTTTCTCCTTTAAAGTAAAGGAAAAAAACGTGGAAATAAGTATTGGTAGTACAAGTTATGCCATTGAAGTTTCAAGTAGCTATTTTCCACCAATATTGGTGGAAAACAAAGAAATTGGCGGGAATTTTCAGTATTTGATACCCTCATTACGTTAAAAATAATACAATCAAGCAACCAATAAAAACAGTGTGTTAAAAAAGGTATAAAAAAAATAGATTTTTTTTAAAAAACCTATTGCAAAAATATCAAAGCTATTATATAATAAGTAGGCAATCAACGATGCGCGGATGTGGCGAAATTGGCAGACGCACCAGACTTAGGATCTGGCGGGCAACCGTGGGGGTTCGAGTCCCTTCATCCGCACCAAATTGCAAAGTGATCTCAAACTTAGGTTTGAGATTTTTTTTATAAAAAAAGTGCGACTATTTCGCACTATGGTTAGATTGATAAGAAATAAGTTAGGCACTGTTGATACCACATATCGATTACATGATCATCCCAATTTGATTGAAGGTAGACAAAATGAAATGACTTTTTAATTTCTAAATTAGGAATTTTGATTTCATACAATTGCCCAGATGCAAGTTCATCTTTTACACAACTCTCATATAAAAAGGAAACTCCATATCCTTCCAAAGCTAGATGCTTAATCATTTGCATACTGCCTAAGGAAATTAATTGAGGAAAGCGTTGAACACTCGTTTGTTGCTCTAGGAGATATTGTTCTAAAATAGCACGTGTACCAGAACCTTGCTCTCGAACGAGCAGTGGATAAGAGAAAAGATCTTGAAGTTGTTGTATTTCTAGAGGACGATGATAAACACAAATAAAGCGATCGTTGTATACGGCTTTACTTGAAAAGGTAGCTCGATCAAAATCCCCTTCGACTAGCGCGAAGTCCAATGCTCTGGTACGTAACGCATCAAGTAGGATCTTGGTATTATCGAGTTGAAATGTTACATGGTAGCTTTTATCTTGCAACAAGCTAGTAAGTAAATTGGGAACCAAATACTCCCCGATGGTTCTTGTTGCCCCAAAGCGTAAGTGTATTTGTTGACTCTTATGTTTGAGTTGCTGCAGGAAGCAACGATTTTGTTGTTGTGTTTGGCATAAGAAGTCATTAAGTTCTAAGCCGGCTTGCGTGATCTCCACATTGCGGTTTTCGTATTGAAATAACGTAACACCAAGTTGTTTTTGTAATGCGTGCATTTGTTGTGAGACCGCAGGCTGACTTAAGTGAAGCGCTTGGGCAGCTTTGGTAAAACTTCTGGTAGTACATAACATTTGAAATGTTGCATATCTTGGATCTAACATTAGAAACCTCCATAAGATAAATTTATCATATTATAATATATCATAATTTTATTTTATAATACAGCTATGCTAAGCTTATAGTGAGGTGAATTATGAAAAAATATTTGGGATATGGTTTATTATGCGCACTTGCGATTGGATCGCTGGTGATTGCTGAATTTGTTCCGATGCATTTGGTATCGGGAAGTGTTTTTGCACTTTTACTTGGGATGTTCTTACATCCTTATGTATATGCAGAACATCGCGAAGTTATTAATGTTGTGGCGAAAAAAGGGTTACGCATTGCCATTGTACTTATGGGGTTAACCTTAAGTTTTAGCCAAGTAGTCCACGTTGGTAAGTATTCGCTCATCGTTATGGTGTTTACCTTATTGGCAGCGTTTGGTGGTGGATATCTACTAGGAAAAGCCTTTGGTATGGATTGGAAGCTATCCTCCCTTATTTCGGCTGGAACTGGGATTTGTGGTGGGAGTGCGATTGCTGCGATTGCTCCAACCATTGATGCGGAAGATTCTTCCATTGCTTATGCAATTAGTGCAACGTTTATTTTTGATGTCCTGATGGTTATTTTATTCCCGATTATGGGGCGTGCCATTGGTATGAGCGATTTAGGCTTTGGTTTATGGGCTGGAACAGCTGTTAACGATACAAGTAGTGTCGTAGCTGCAGGATATGCTTATTCTGACGCAGCGGGGAGTTTTGCCCTCATTGTAAAACTAACACGTACCTTATCCATTATTCCAACTGTGCTTATTTTTTCATGGATTGGTGCTCGTATGAATCCAGACAAGCAGTCAGGTAAGTTTTCAATCAAAAAGGTATTTCCAACGTTCATTCTATTCTTCTTGTTGATGGTCGTTGTACGAAGTACAGGCTTGATTCCGGAAACACTTGCAAATGCTGCAGGTACGATTAGTAAATTTATGATGGTAATGGCACTTGCTGCCATTGGATTAAAAACCAACTTCAAAGAAGTAAGTAAATCGGGCTTCAAACCAATGTTACACGGATTCTTGATTTCTTTACTTGTTGTTGTGGTAAGTTTTGTTGTTCAAATGTTCTTAGGACAAATTTAATCTCGCGAAAGTGAGATTTTTTTTTATATTTTGTGCTATGATACTCCTAAAAAAGAGAGGTAGTAAGATGGAAGAAGTAATACTCGTTGATTATCAGGACCGTGAACTTGGTGTGATGGAAAAACTACAAGCACATAAAGAGGTAAAACTACATCGTGCTTTTTCCGTGTTTTTATTGGATGGAACGCGGGTACTACTGCAGAAAAGAGCGGCAACGAAATATCATTGCCCTAATCTTTGGGCCAACACCTGTTGTTCTCATCCAAGACGCAATGAATCATTAGAAGCTGCGGTAACAAGACGATTGGATGAAGAACTAGGAATTCAGCCTATGGAATTAAAACCCATTGGTCACTTTATCTATCTCTATCAGTTTGATAATGGGTTAGCAGAGTTTGAATACGATCATGTTTGGGTTGGTCAATTTGATGGAAGCTATCATTTGAATCCTGAAGAAGTCAGTGCAGTAGAATGGGTTGAACTCGAAGCGTTACAAGCAGATATTTTGCTCCAGCCTCACCGCTATACTCCATGGCTCATTATGGCGCTAGCAAAGGTATTGGAAAGTCAATCAGCGTAACAAAGGAAGCCAGCTTCCTTTTTTTATACCCTAAATTGTAAGTTTAAAGAAATAAGGTATCATAAAGCAAGAGGTGATACCATGAAAAAAATAATTGTTATTGGACTTTTGGGTGCACTTGCGATGAGTCTTGTTTTAGCCTATGGCTTTATCGTTGGTGATTTCTTTGTGGATGGAGCTGTATTGTTATCAAATCCTTGGGGCTTAGTAAGTCTTGTTGATTTGTACGTTGGATTTACGCTATTTTCACTTTGGATTTGGATTAGAGAAAGCAATCACTTGCTTGCGCTTGTCTGGATTGTTGCCATGATGGTACTTGGTTTTTTTACTGGAAGTGTTTATGTTGTTGTTGCAGCAATCCAATCCAAAGGTGATCTAGTGAAGTTTTTCCTTGGGAACCAACAAGGATGAGGATCAAACTTAAGGAGCTGTGGGAGGAACTGCGTAGTGTTGTAAGTACTCGTATGATAGATGCCTTATTACCCCCTATCGTATTTTTTATTGCGCAGCAAACCATTTCGCTCCGCTTTGCTTTGTTCGCAGCACTTGGCCTTGGCTTGGTATTTTTTATCTTTCGACTTTACAAAAAACAATCGCTTTGGACGAGTAGCCTTGGTCTTCTTGGTGTTATCATTGCCGCAGGTCTTGCTTATGTCGGTCGTGATGCACGATTGTATTATCTACCGGGATTGCTTGGGAATGGAGGTTTGGTCGTTGTAACATTGATTAGTTTACTATGGAAGCGCCCCTTAGCCATGCTGTCTTCTCAATTGACTAGAGGATGGCCTAAGGCTTGGTATTTGCATCCAGCTATATTTCCTAGTTATCAAAAGGTTACTTGGATTTGGTTGTTGTTGTTTGGGTTACGTTTTGGTGCACAAGTATACTTTTTTCTAACCCAAGGCTCTGCAGTGTATGGTGTTGCTAGTATCATCTTAGGTACCCCATTTTTACTTGTCGTGTTATTGCTCAGCTATCTCTTAGGACGTTATTGGCTCCAACAAGCTTGTGGACCAAGTGTTAGTGAATTTGAGGAACAAAAAGAGCCGCCCTATCAAGGGCAAAAACGTGGATTTTAGGTAGGAAGAAGATTGAAAATGTGATATGCTCTAGCAAGAGGTGGACTATGAACTATACAACGATTTTATTTGACGCAGACGAAACACTCTTAGACTTTAAAGCAGGAGAGCGTATTGCTTTTCAAACGGTTTGTGAAGCTGCAAATTTAAGTTATAACGAAGAAGTGGTTAAGAGCTATCAAACCATCAATAAAGCGCTGTGGACACAATTAGAACAAGGATGTATTTCCAAAGACGAAGTTATTATTGGTCGCTATGAACAGTTGTTTGAACGCTATCAGATCACAATGGATGCAAGAGACGCGAGTGAAATCTTTTTCGCATCACTAGCCTCTTGTGCTGCACTGCTACCGGAAGCGTATGAACTATGTGTGGAACTTGCACAAACACATCAACTATATATTGTCACCAATGGCGTGAAACAAGCGCAACTTGGACGTTTACAAGCAAGTGGCTTACTTGGATTGTTCGATGGTGTTTTTATATCAGAAGAGATCGGGGCAGCCAAACCACAACCTGCGTTCTTTGAACATGTACTTGCACATATTGAGGAAAAAGATCGTCGTAAACTCTTACTTGTTGGAGATTCTATGGCGAGTGATATTGTTGGTGGACACAATATGAACATCGACACTTGTTGGTATCATCCTGTAGGTAGCGAGGAGAGCCAAATACAAACGCCAACCTACGAAATTCAATGCTTAGGACAACTAAGAACCATCCTATCAAATACAGCCGTATGATATACGGTTTTTTTACGTTTTTTGTTTCAATTGTGTTTATTCGGTAGGAACGACAGAGTTGATATGGTATAATGTAAACGATTACATAAGGAGGCATTTGTAATGTTAGAAAAAGAACAGCTGCAAAACATCCAAGGTCGAATCGGTATCGCTTGTGCAGAAGATGCACAGCTCTTAGCGATGTTTGAGGATGCAACCCTTAGCTATGAGCAACTGTATGTATTTGGAAATAAAGAAATTATTCAGGAGCTCTTGCCCAAGCAAGTCTCACGCGTAACCATTGTAGATTGTGAAAGTGCCCAAGCAGCATGTGAACAAGCATGTGCGTTTGCGGCAAAGGGACAAGTGGATGTTGTGATGAAAGGTCTAGTAGATACGAGTATTTTTTTGAAAGCCGTATTAGCAAAACTGAAAACACCGCAACGTCTGAGCCATGTTACAAGATTTCATGCTGAGCATTATCATAAACCATTTTTGGTCAGTGACTGCGCGATGAATATTGCACCGGATGTATCTACCTTCGTTAACATCATTGCGAGTGCAGTCGATGCTGCGAAGCGCTTAGGTGTAAGTACACCACGTGTTGCTTTGTTGGCAGCGAAAGAAAAAGTCGATGCAAAGATGCCCATTACACAAATATACCAAGAAGTAATTGCGCAAACTGAGCACTTGGATGCCATCATCGAAGGACCGCTAGCTCTTGACAATGCGCTATCATATGAAAGTGCGAAGATCAAGAAAATTACGAGCCGTGTTTGCGGTGATGCCGATATTTTAATTATGCCAGATATTGAGAGTGGAAATATCTTTTATAAAACGATGAACCTTTTTGCTTCTACAAGCTGCGCCGGCGTGATCGTAGGAGCGAGTGTACCCGTTGTGGTTACCTCAAGAGCAGATTCAATCGCGAATCGTGTGGACTCTTTAGCCCTAGCCTTAGCGCTAGCGAAACGTGTATGAAGTATCTCATCATCAATCCAGGCTCTACCTCGACCAAGTTAGCCCTGTTCGACGAAGAAACATGTATCAAACAAACAACACTCCAACATTCACCAGAAGCTTTGGCTCGTTTTGGTACCTTAATGGACCAATTAAAGATGCGGATGGAAGCACTACAAACATGGATACAAGTGGAAGGCATCACCTATGATGTTGTTGTTGGACGCGGTGGCCTCTTAGGACCACTTCCTAGTGGTGTTTATCAAATCAATCAGAAGATGGTAGATGAACTACGCTATCATCCATCTGGGCAACATGCATCGAATATGGGATGTATCATTGCATTTGAGTTAGCGACACAACAAGGTATTCATGCCTTTACCGTAGATCCGGTTGTTGTGGATGAAATGATGCCGATCGCACGATATAGTGGCATCGCTCAAGTCGCACGCCGTTCCATCTTCCATGCACTCAACCACAAAGCAATTGCTGGCTTGCACTGTGAACAACAAGGTTGTAGGTATGAACATGTTAATTTAATCGTTGCGCATATGGGCGGTGGTGTCAGTGTTGGAGCACATGCGAAAGGAAAGGTCATTGACGTAATCAATGCTTTGGATGGGGAAGGCGCATTCTCACCAGAGCGTAGCGGAGGCATTCCTTTACGAAATCTCTTACAACTACTAGAAGATTACGGCAGTAAGACAATACATCGTATGATTGCCGGTCAAGGTGGTTTTGTATCCTATTGTGGTACCAACGATGTGAAAGCAGTTTTAGAACGAGCGAAATCCGATGAGAAAACACAGGAGATCGTATCTGCGTTTTGTTATCAAGTCGCTAAAGATATTGCGACGATGAGCATTCCTTTAAAAGGACAAGTGGATGGTATCATCTTGACTGGTGGAATTGCTTATAGTAGCGCGATTATCGAAGAAATAAAAAGCTATCTACCCCATTTGGGACCAGTTTACGTCATACCAGGTGAAGATGAAATGTGGGCATTAGCCAAACAAACACGTTTGGCTCTACATAAAAAGTTGCCGATCAAACACTATGGAGGAGAACATGGAAAAGTTTAAAGCAATGGAAGCGTATGGCTATGAGCAGTTGATGTATTTTCACGACCGGAATACGGGATTAAAAGGAGCGGTGTGTATTCACAACACAACCTTAGGTCCAGCCCTTGGAGGAACACGTGTCTGGGAATACGAAGAAGAAGATGCTGGGATTAACGATGTATTGCGTCTTGCACGTGGAATGACCTACAAGGCAGCCTGTGCTGGATTGAATCTTGGCGGAGGAAAGGCGGTTATTTTTGGAAATTCCAAAGCACTCAAACATGATACTGTAAAACGGGAAGCATTTTGGAGAGCGTTTGGACGCTATGTAGAATCCTTAAATGGGCGTTATATTACAGCAGAAGATGTTGGGACTTGCACGATTGATATGGATTATGTTGGAATGGAAACCAAGTATGTTACCGGCTGTTCCCAAACAAGTGGAGATCCTTCCCCATTTACTGCACACGGTGTATTTGTTGGGATCAAAGCAGCCTGTAAAGAGGCATTTGGAACGGCCAAATTAGAAGGACGCAGTGTTGCCGTTATGGGAGCAGGGCATGTTGGAACCTACTTGATTGAACAGTTAACCCAAGCGCAGGCAAGGGTCTATGTTTATGATTTGGATGTTGAGCGGATGCGTGATGTCGCAGAGCGCTTTGGTGCCATTCCGGTAAGCGAAGAAGAAGTACTTTCCATGAAGGTGGATGTCTTCTCACCTTGTGCCCTTGGTGGTATCATCAATGACGACACCATTGAAACATTACAGTGTAAAATCATTGCCGGAGCAGCGAATAATGTCTTACTAGATGCAAAAAAACATGGTATGGCATTGCAAGCGAAAGGAATCTTATACGCACCGGACTATGTGATTAATGCAGGTGGTTTGATTAATGTGTATCAAGAAATTATCGGTTACAATAAAGAAGACGCGATGCGTAAAATAGAACATATCTTCGACCGTATTCGCGAGATTATACGAATATCAAAAGAAACGGGTAAAGCAACCTATTTGGTAGCCGATGAAATGGCAGAAGCCCGTATTGCTATGATGAGTAAAATTAATAGTATCTATATAGAAAAGAGATGAGCCAATGAAGTATAAAGTTAGTTTTGATGAAGGTTACTGCAAAGGTTGTGAACTTTGTGTTGCCTTTTGTCCCAAAAAGATATTAAAAATTAGTGATCGTTTTAACCAGGCGGGGTATCCGGTTAGCGAGTGTATCGATGAGAGTGCATGTATTGGATGTTTAAGTTGTGTCCGTATGTGTCCAGATAGTGTCATTACGATTGCAAGCTATGACTAGACAGTTACGAAAAGGCAATGAAGCCATCGCGATTGCCGCGAAACACGCAGGATGCCAAGCTTATTTTGGTTATCCTATTACCCCACAAAATGAAGTAATTGAATATATGATGAAATACCAACAAGATGATATGGTTGTAATCCAAGCGGAAAGTGAAGTAGCTAGTATCAATATGGTGTATGGTGCGGCTGCAAGTGGTGTAAAAACAATGACCAGTTCCGCATCGGTTGGGATTGCCTTGATGCAAGAGGGAATCAGTTACTTAAGTGGAGCAAAATTACCAGCAGTGCTTGTCAATGTAATGCGCGCAGGACCGGGTCTTGGTGGGATTTTACCTTCACAAGCTGACTACACCCAAATGGTAAAAGGTGGAGGAAATGGCGATTATAAGTGTATCGTATATGCACCGAAAACCGTTCAGGAAACATATGATCTAGTAATGAAGGCATTCCATGTCTCACAAACCTATCGTATGGTTGCTTGTATCGCCATGGATGGTATGTTAGGGCAAATGATGGAAGCTATGGAAGAAACACCTTATCCTTATCAAGATGAAGTTGTAAGATGGGCTGCCAATGGGGAAACACACCAAAGAGAGCGCAATGTAGTGAATTCATTGTACTTAGATCCTGTTGCCCTAGAACAACACAACCTAAGTCTACAACGGATGTATCGAGAAATCGAAGCGCATGAAACCATGGTCGAACAACGCGGTATGGAAGATGCCGAGATTGCGATTGTGGCTTATGGAAGCGTAGCCCGTATTGCAGAGAGTGCGATGGAAGAATTACGTGAAAAAGGATACCGCGTTGGACTCATTCGACCAATAACCTTATGGCCATTTCCAAATCAAGAAATCAAAGCCTTATGCGAACATGTAAAATTTGTTGTTAATTGCGATTTATCCTGTGGACAAATGATGCAAGACTTACAATTAGCACTCGAGTGCAAGAAAGATGTCCACCACATATCACGTGTCGGTGGGATGATATTAGAAGTAGACGAAGTAGTACAAGCAATCACTGCTTTGGCGGAGGAAGCGTATGGAAATTAAATATACAAGAAGCAAGGCTTTAACAAAGAAAGCCATGACCTACTGCCCTGGCTGTACGCACGGAATTATTCATCGACTCGTCGCTGAAGTTTTGGAAGAATTAGGTGTTACCCAAAAGACCATTTTGATTGCAAGTGTTGGATGTAGTGTTATGGCTTATGATGTGTTTAATGTGGATGCCATTCAAGTGGCACATGGACGTGCTCCCGCTGCTGCAACCGGCGTGAAACGCGTACATCCCGATAAGGTTGTCTTCACGTATCAAGGTGATGGTGACCTTGCAAGTATTGGGATGGCAGAAATTGTGCATGCTGCCCACCGTGGAGAAAATATTACCGTTATCTTTGTAAACAATGCTATTTATGGTATGACAGGTGGACAAATGGCACCGACAACCCTGATCGACCAAAAAACAACAACCTCACCACAAGGACGTCAATCCAATGGGATGGGCTTGCCGCTGAAAATGTGTGAGTTGTTGGCAACGGTGCCATCTACGACCTATTTGGAACGTGTGAGCGTCCATAATCCTGCTCATGTGATTCAAGCAAAAAAAGCAATTAAAAAAGCGTTTGAAAATCAAATCAATCAACGTGGATTTTCTCTTGTTGAAGTGTTGTCTTCCTGTAATGTTGGCTGGCAAACCACACCAGTACAAGCATTGTCCTATATCAAAGATCATATGATTCCCTATTATCCTTTGGGTGTCTTTAAGGAGGATTAAGATGCGAACATCATTTATTTTTTCGGGTGCTGGAGGACAAGGAATGTTGTCTTTGGGCGTGCTGCTTGCCAGTTTAGCTATGGAACAAGGGTATGAAGTAACCTATTTTCCAAGTTATGGACCTGAAATGCGTGGGGGAACGGCACACTGTCATGTGATTATTGACCATGCACCCATATCTTCACCGCGTATTACCAAGCAACTAAATTATTTAATTGCGATGAATCAACCCTCTTATGACAAATTTAAACCAATCATGGCGAGTGATGGTCATATTTTGTATAATTCCAATTTATGTGAGGGAGCAAGCGAAGATATTGCTGCTCCACTCAATGAACTCGCTTATGAACTCGGTGGGATGAAATCCATCAACATGATTGCCTTTGGCATGTTGTGTAAGCAACTTGGCTTATTTGAACTTGAAAATGTCCTAACCTTTATTGATCACAAATTCGCGGACAAACCACAATTTCAAGAAATCAACCGTAAAGCATTTCTTACCGGCTATCAAAGATAAAGTTCCTACTTAGGAACTTTTTTTATCGAATTCTAACATTGAACAAGCGCGTCAGGCTTGTGATTTAAGGAAAAAAAGGTATGCTTAGATTCTAAAGGGAGGGCTGTATATGCAAATAAAACGAGTAAGCCAGATGGGCACTAGCACATTGAGTTGGTTAGAAAGTCGCTTCCATTTTTCATTTGCACACTACTACAATCCTGAAAACATCCAATTTGGTGTCTTACGGGTTGTCAACGATGATTGGGTTGCAGCACAGCGAGGATTTGCGATGCATCCACATGAAAATATGGAAATACTAACCTATGTGATTTCTGGAGCGTTAACACACACGGACAGTATGGGAAATCGTCATACCTTAACGCGTGGGGATGTTCAATATATGAGTGCTGGTAGTGGGTTGCAACACAGTGAAGAAAATCTAGGAATGGAACCACTGCACCTATTGCAACTTTGGGTACTGCCCAATCGACGTAATACCACGCCACGCTATGGAGAATCAAGACCAGCATGGGACTTAAGAAACGAGCGTTGGTTGACCATGTGTGGAGGGGAAGATGGTTTGTTCTCACTCCAACAAGATGTCAACATTCGTGTTCTGTATACCAAACAATCGCAAACCATTGATGTTTTAGAAGGTCGTCAAGCTTATCTTATCCTAATAGAGGGGGAAGCAAGCATAGAACAACAAGCACTACATGAGGGGGATGCTGTCGAGCTTGTGGAAGAGTGTGTTAGCATCCTACCAAAGCGAGCTTGCCATATGTTATTAGTAGAGATGAAAAAAGGATAAAAAAAGGAAGATCAAGTTTGATCTTCACAGACTGTCGATAAAACAAGGGTAAATTTTCAGCTATGGAAGTACACTCCTGTTTTTTCTTTTGTTTTTTGTTCTATATCCCGATTATTTGTTAAAATAGCGAACTAGGCACATGCCCATTTCGCTATTTTTTTCAAATTCATCATGCTGAAAATAAGCAGAATTTCATCCTGCACTTTTTAATCCCATTTAATCTTGTAAATCTTAATCCATGCTTTTCGCAATATTGATCTATTTCTTGATCCAGTTCATTCTGGATTTTTTTAGATTCCTCCATCACTGTTACCTTTATCGTTTTTTTCTTATTTGCATTTGCTTTGATATTGGTACTATCCATATAGATATGAGCTACATCCACATAGCGTTTTCTAATCGCAATTTCTAGAATGTGATTGAATATTTCTTGAAATAGCGTTGTCATCCCGATTACATTTCCGTTTTTATCTTTCACTTCTATTTCCTTTGAAAACTTAGTAGTGTAGGTCTTTGAGAAATCTGAAA
>JBOFMT010000054.1:0-24737 GCA_051658525.1 Erysipelotrichaceae bacterium
AGTGGGAATATTAGGATAAAACTAGTAGCTCCATAGAAAATTCCTGTCCAGATAAGGGCGTGTACTTGTGTTTCGTAAGCTACCGGAAGCATGCGCACCAAATAGAATTTTTCACCCATACGTGAAAACCCGGTTGCAGAAATCATATTGGTATTACTTACAAAAAAGCCAAGGACAAACCCGATGTTTAAAAAGAAGAAGACACTTGCATCTTGTAAGTAAACAGCAGCCATACTTTGGATAGCTTCGATGCTACCACCTTCTAAAAACAGTGGGAAAACAAGAAGAATCGGAAATAAGTAATTGATTAAGACACAGTTTTGAAAGAAAATAGGGGTTCTTAAGAGTGTCTTGACCTCTTTTTTCACAAGTGCAATAAAACTAGAACTCTTACCACTAGAACTACTTAGCTCTTTGTTTGTAAGCCTACGTTTTTTACTGTGAGATACATTCACACTTGTCATCGTATCTAGTAAAAATAGGTTTAAGAAGACAACGAGTACTCCTATAAATCCAACTAAAATGAGTAAGCCTAGGATGATTGTTACAAAATTTAATGCGAGTGCTCCCTCACTTAAGATACTGACATAAGGAAGAATTAAGGTTAGCATTTGATTGTAACGCGGTAAATCATTGAGTAATAAGTCTAAGATTTTTCCTTCTTCGATAAAAATATTGGAGGAAAAGAAATAGTTGATGCCAAGAGCTACTGCTAAGATAAGAAACATCATAATATTGTTCATTAAATCTTTATTTTTAAAGAACGGTACCAAACGCATAAACAAGGTAGAAATCACACCAGCAAGTGCAATGGCTCCGAGTGGCATGAGTAAACTAAAGCAGATCAGTAACACACTAGTAGCTAAACTAGGTGTAAATTGGTATAAGTATACACCTACCGTAGGTCCTGCCAACATCAAATAAGCGATATAACTTGTTGGTAATACCAAGGTAAGTTTTGCTAAGCCTACTTGAATTGGAGTGAGCGGTAAGTACAATAGACCTTCATTATCCTTACTAAAGTAGAGTAAGCTTGGTACAAAGAAGATGGCAAAGATAAAGGTTAATAGGTTTGCGGCAAACAAGCCCATTGTTAGAATGGTGGATTGCATCCCTGCAGGTGTTACCAGTTCATAGCCATAACTTAATAGCGCAACACTTGAGATGATGGTTGGTAAAAAACAAATGGCTAATACGAGATAGGGAAGTAATTGTTTTTTAGATTTGATCGAGAAACTATTTTTGAACAGGATTTTACTCAATAAGAAAAACTTACGCATCTTGTGTCACCTTTAAGAATAGTTCTTCGAGGTTGTTTTTATCTGGGTGTAAGGCTTTGAGTTGTTCGAGTGTTCCTTCAAAAATAATCGTTCCATGATTGATGATCATAATACGATCGCATAGTTTTTCCGCAACTTCTAATACATGAGTAGAGAAGAAGACGCTATTTCCATTACTCACGTGCTCTTTCATAAGATTTTTTAAGACAAAGGCACTTTGTGGATCAAGTCCGGTCAAAGGTTCATCCAAAATCCATAAACTTGGATTACAAATCAAAACACCAATCAAAACAATTTTTTGGCGCATCCCATGCGAATAACTAACAATCTTATCTCCAAGTGCGCTTTCAAGTTCAAGTGCACTAGCGAAGCGATGGATGCGTTCTACGCGTGTTGCTTGATCAATATCATAAAGATCAGCCATAAAGTTTAAATATTCAATCCCAGTTAAACGTAAAAAGATATCGGGATTATCCATTACCACACCGAGTTGCTGTTTGACACCAAGCGGGTTTTTATCAATATCAATATCATTTACTACAATACTACCGCTATCTTTTTTTAAGATACCCGCTAGCATTTTAATCGTTGTTGTTTTACCTGCCCCATTGGGACCGATAAATCCAACGATTTCATTAGGTTCTAAGCAGAAGCTAATATTATCTACCGCTTTGGTTTTCCCGTTGAACGACTTACTTAAATTTTTAATTTCAATCATGTTTTTGTTCTCCTTTATAAATAACATACGAATAGACAATCGGTATTAATGTAATTACAAATAAGACAACCAAAAAGAAACTAAGTTGTAGCTCACTTGGAAGTACAAAACCGAGTAAGAGAATAAATCCTCCAAAAAACCAAAGTTTCCCCGCGAAACGATGGGTTTTATACCAAACACGAGTGGAAGCTAAGGTCCAAGGTGTTTTGATACCAACAAAGTAATTCGATTTAAATTTCGGCATCATATTGCCAATAAAGATGAGTAACAAGCTAAGCAATAACATCATAATCGCATTGATATTCACAAGTGCTGGATCAAATGCACTCAAGATTACGATGGCTTCCATAAAGAAAAAGAAACACTGTAGAAAAAACATTAGATTCCAGTATTGATTTTGAAAGAGTTGATATTGTTCTTTTTTAGGATCGACTTTTTGTAGGAATACCGCTAACAGTGGCAAGCCTAAAACTAGAGCTGGAAATAAGAAGACAGTCGCTTTGTGCCCATAGGAATCAATGGCTCCACTCGCATTAAAATGCATTGGAATCGATTCGGGTAAAAATGGATATAGGCATAGTGTTAGAACGAGTGTAATGAGTGCAAAGATATAGAGTGGTTTTGTTTTATGATTCATTGGAGTCTCCCTTCAAGTTGGTGAAAAATACCAACAACTCTTCTATTACGCTAAGGTTGAGCTCATAGTAGATATACTTTCCCTCACGAACATCGTGAATTAAATCAGCGCGTTTTAAAATCGATAAGTGATGGGATATCGTAGCACTACTCACATCAAATTGTTCAGCTATAGCCCCAGCGCTCATCCGCTGTTTGCGTAAGAGGAAGATGATCTTGCGCCTGGTTTCATCGTTAAGTGCATGAAATGTGTTTGATAACATGATGGTCCTCCTTCATTTCGATAACCATCTAAATGATAGTCCAAAACCTCAGGGTTGTCAAATCATTTCGATAACCATCTAAATAATAACATTTTGTGAGTTTTGTGGCAAATGTGAGGGATTGAAATTGTAGGCTATCAATGGTACACTTGTGTAAAATGGAGGTAAGATATGAAAAAAGTATCCTTTAATATTATTGCTGGGATTGCCCTGATTGTGGTTGGGATTGGCTATTTTGGCAATGCATTCTTTTGGTGGGATTTCAGTATCTTCTTTGATGGTTGGTGGACCTTGTTTTTGATCATTCCTTCCTTGTATATCATGTTGAAGAATGGCATTCGTGTCTGGAACTTTGCCATACTCGGTGCTGGTGTTTATTACTTGTTACGTGAGCAACGGTTGATTAATTTTAGAATTACATGGCCAATGTTATTTGCTCTAGGACTGATTTTTATTGGTGTACAACTCATCTTTTCATCTAGACATAACCGTGAAAGTAAAGTGTTTGCCTTTGAAACTTCAGAAACGCATAAAGGAGCAAGCTATCAATCGACTTGCTTGTTCTCAACCAAGAGTGTTGCCTTACATGAAGGCGTTGATTCTGCGCACTTAGAAAGTATCTTTGGTAATTTTGAATTGGATTTAACACGCTGTGATTTGCGTGCATGTGAAGGCATTGAACTGGAAGCCGTGTTTGGTAGTCTTACAATTATTGTCAATCAAGACGTGTTTGTAAACTTGACACAAGACAATGTATTTGGACGTGTACTATACAATCCTAACAGCGATGGCCGCTATCCTTTAGCTGTAAAAGCAAGTGCTGTGTTTGGCCAAATTAAAATCTTAACGCTACTAGATGCAGAACGAGCTTATGAAGCGCATGCCATGCAGCAAGAAGCGGTTGTTGAAGTTTATATTGAAGTGTAAACGGTCCCTAGGATCGTTTTTTTCTTCTAGAATCATTGGTGTAAAAACCATGGGTTTTTATGGTATACTTATCGTGAGGAGTGATGTAGTTTGAAATGTTTAATCGCAACTGGAGGAACTGGTGGACATATTTATCCAGCTTTATCTCTAGCACATATAATAAAAAATGAACAACCGGATTCTGCGGTTGTCTTTGTTGGGAATGCGGACCGTATGGAAGCAACCCTGATCCCAGAAAAAGGATATCCGTTTTATGGTTTACAAGCCAAGGGTCTTGCAGGAAGCCCAATTGATAAACTAAAGGCACTCTTATTAGTGCCCAAAGCATTTTTTGATGCAAGAAGTATTATAAATAAAGAAGAAATTGAGATTGTAGTAGGCTTTGGTGGTTATGTAAGTACACCGGTTTTACTCGCAGCCAAATCAAAAGGATGTAAAACGATCATCCATGAGCAAAATTCCATTTTTGGAAAAGCCAATCGTGCTGTAGCAAAAACAGTGGATGCGATTGTTACGTGTTATGATGATGTCGCTACAAGTTATGGTGAAAAAGTAATGAAACTTGGCAATCCACGCGCCAGTGAAGCAGTGCTGGATGTTTATGATCCAAGTTTACTAAACGACTTGGCTTTGGATGCTGGCAAAAAGACCATTTTGATTGTAATGGGATCGCTAGGCTCAAGTAGTGTCAATGCCTTAATGAAAGATGCACTTTCACAGTTATCCCTAGACTATAACTGTATTTTAGTTAGTGGAAAAGCGTATGAGGAAACAACACGAGCAGCGTTTGCAAAGACGGCGGTTCATGTTGTACCTTATGTCAATCAAGGAGCGATCATCGATGGGATTGACCTCTTGATTTGTCGTGCAGGAGCAACTACTGCTGCTGAGATTTGTGCGAAGGGGACTCCAGCGATCTTAATACCAAGTCCCTATGTAGCAAACAATCACCAGTATTACAACGCGATGGCACTGTACGAACAAGGTGCCTGTGAATTAATTGAAGAGAAAGATTTAAACCAAGCACGTTTATTTGAAGTAGCAAGTAACATCTTAGAAGATGAAAACTTACGCAATCAAATCAAGCAACGCGCAAGTGCACTCGGTACACGCAATGCTGCGTACGACTTGCTTGCACTCATGCAACGTTTGGTAAGAGGATAAATATGAAACAAATAAAAGAAGCATTGCGTCATTATGGAGAGGTGGATGAACATACATCGTTTCATCAACGCACCTCGTTTCATGTAGGTGGAAGCATTCCTTATGTGGTGCATCCCTTTCATGCGGATAAATTAGTTGGTTTATTGAAGTTTTTAAAACAGGAAAAGATTGCATATAAGGTCTTAGGGCGTGGTAGTAATTTACTGTGTAGTGATGAGGATTACGATGGTGTTGTCATTAGTCTAGAACGTCACTTTTCTGCTATTTCCACCAATCAAGAAGAAATGGTGGTAGGAGCTGGTGCTAGTTTGATTGCTACCAGTTTTTTAGCGATGCAACACGGATTGTCTGGTCTTGAATTTGCCAGTGGAATACCGGGTACCGTTGGTGGTGCCATTTTTATGAACGCAGGAGCTTATAAAAGTGATATGGCTGCTGTGGTTAGCCAAGTGTATGTATTACGTGATGGAGCCTTAGAGTGGATTGATGCAAGCGAACTTTGCTTTACCTATCGACATTCGATTTTAAAGGATGTGGATTGGATTGTATTAGCGGTGAAACTTCGCTTAGTTCCAGGCGATCCTAAAGCGATTGAAGCGTTGATGCAATCAAGAAAAGAGCGTCGTTTGGCAAGTCAACCATATGCTGCCAAAAGTGCTGGTTCAACTTTTAAGAATCCAGAAGGACATCAAGCTTGGGAATTGATTGAACAATTGGCTTATCGGGGAAAAAGAGTTGGGGGCGCACAAGTATCAGAGAAGCATTGTAATTTTATTATCAATGCCGATGATGCAAGTGCACAAGATTTATATGACTTAATGATGGAAATCCAATGTGCAGTGTTAGAAACCTATGGTGTAAACTTGCAACTGGAAGTGGAATTGTTTAATTGGAACACTTAAAACCTGAAGAGGATTTTCTTACCCTACTAACCCCAGATCATACAAAAAAAGAATTAAAGGATCAAATTGAAAAACGTAGAAACGACCTTGTGAAAATTCGATTACGCCAGTGGGCGACCATTGGATTGGGTGTGGTTTGTTTTCTAGGTTATATTTTACTTGATAGTGCAAACATCAGAAGTATTGAAATTACTGGAAATGATTATCATAACAAAGAAGATTTATTAGCAATGGTGGATTTTCCTAGTGATGCCCCTTTTCTACTTGTTAATACACAAAACCTAGCAGCTCGCTTTGCAGCCTTACCACTAGTGGAAGGTGTAAAGGTATATAAAAACAAATATCGTCAAGTTTGGATTGATATTAGCTATGAGCCGGTTCTAGGATATTTTGTCGATACAGACACCAACTTGTTACTAACAAATGGCGAAGTGATGCGACTGGATGAAACCATGATGGATGTGATTGCTTATGTACCGCTATTTTATGGGTTTGAAACGGATGATTTAGTAGAGCTTGGTGTATTGTTTAGTGAGATTTCTCAAGATGTAATTTCTACAATCTCAGAAGTTGTACCACATGCGACAAGCTACGATGAACGTATGGTGAAGTTAACCACACAAGAAGGACTCACCATCTTTAGTTCTAGAAATTCACTGTTCTTATTAAATGAATATCGTAGTATTTTACCAAGCTTATCCAAGGAAAATAACTGTTTATATTTGGATGGTGTGAATTCAGCCATTGTTTCAGAGGCATGTGAAGAAGTAGAAGATTCTTAAAAAATTGAAATATGGAATAAAGTTTGATATACTAACAGTATTGTGAGGAGGATTTATATGTCAATCGAAAAAAGTACAGAATATGGAAATATCAATATTGCGATTGATGCGATTGCCAATTTAGCAGGCGGCGTTGTCAGTGAATGTTATGGTGTTGTCGGTATGGCATCTCAAAAATTATTTAAAGATGGCTTAGCTGAAATCCTAAAAAAAGAAAATTATGGTAAAGGGGTTGTCGTTCGTAACAAGAATGGCAAAATAGAACTTGACCTATATATTATTGTTTCACATGGAGTTAAAATTTCTGAGGTTGTACATGAAGTACAAAAGAAAGTAAAATACGTATTGGAAAAAACATTGGAATTGGAATTTGAACAAATCAATGTTTATGTACAAGGCGTTAAAGTGATGAAGTAAGGAAAAACATATGGAAAAAATTAATAGTATAGTATTCAAAGAGATGTTGGAGAGTGCAGCAAATAACTTAACCAACAATTATGAAAAAATTGATGCGTTAAATGTATTCCCTGTACCAGATGGTGATACGGGAACCAACATGTCTTTGACGTTCAATGCAGGGGTAAAAGAAGCGTTAAACAAACAATCAACCCATGTAGGTGAACTTGCGAAAGTCCTATCGAAGGGGTTATTGATGGGAGCGCGCGGAAATTCAGGTGTTATCCTGTCTCAAATTTTCCGTGGTGTTGCACAAAGTGTGGAACATTTAGAAACACTGAGCGCACAAGATGTGGCTCATGCCTTTGTAAATGGAAAAGTTGTTGCGTACAAAGCGGTCATGCGTCCAGTAGAAGGAACGATCTTAACTGTAATTCGTGAAGCAAGTGATGCAACACTAGCAACATTCGAAGCAAATCCTGAGATGAGTATTCAAGATGTGATTGATACTTTATTTCATGAAGCTTGTATTTCTTTGAAAAACACACCGGAATTACTACCGGTATTAAAAGAAGTTGGTGTTGTCGATAGTGGTGGTGCAGGTTTGGTCTTAATCATTGAAGGGATCAAAAAGGCACTAGAAGGTTCACCAATTGCACGTGATGAAAGCGGTGCGAGCACAGAAGTAAAAGCTGCTAGCAATATGGAAAGCGATGAGTTTGGATATTGTACTGAATTTATCATTCGACTATCTGATCATGGAATGAAAAACTTCAAGGAAGAATCATTGAAACAAGCACTAGCACGTATTGGTGATAGTATCGTTGTTGTTCAAGATGAAGAAATCGTAAAAGTACATGTTCATACATTACAACCAGGGGATGCTTTGAACTTAGGGCAACGCTATGGTGAATTTGCGAAATTGAAAATCGAAAATATGCAAGAGCAACACGAAGAAGTGTTGATGGCAACGCCTGCAAAAGCAAAACCAAAACAAAAATATGCCATCATTGCGGTTGCAGCTGGGGAAGGTTTAGGAGAAATGTTTAAAGAGTTACGTGTTGATCACATTATCTCTGGTGGACAAACGATGAACCCTTCAACAGAAGATTTTGTTGAGGCAATCAAGCAATTACATGCAGAACATATTTTCATTCTTCCAAATAACTCGAATATTGTCTTAGCTGCACAACAAGCTGCGATGGTAATGGAAGATGCAAATGTACATGTGATTCCATCAAAAACAATTCCACAAGGCTTGAATGCTTGTATTATGTTCAATCCAGAAGTTGATGTAGATAGTAACGTTGCTGAAATGAGTGATGCTTTAACACGTATCAAAACAGGTCAAGTAACGTATGCCATCAAAAATACAACGTTTGAAGGATTAGAAATTCATGAACAAGATTACATGGCAATTTCAGAAAAAGATATTATCTTTGCAAACCCTAGCAAAATGGAGACAACAAAACACTTGTTATCGACGATGATTGATGAGGATTGCGAAATTGTAACTTTGATTGCTGGTGAAGACTGCAATGAAGTTGAATTAGAAGAAATTGAACAATACATTGCCAACAACTTTGAAGTAGAATTAGAAGTTACACGTGGAGATCAACCAGTGTACTGCTTCGTTATTGGTGTAGAATAAACTTAAAAAGATGCGAGAGCATCTTTTTTTTTACAACTTAGTCACTATTTGGGATATCGTAAAATTGCTTTGAATATCGTGCCGATAACTGCTGTACCTTATGATAGGAAAGGCCATCTTGTAGATATTTACACAACATCCAATACATATTAGATGATCTAGTTAGATAGCTAATTTAGCTTCTGTATTAACTTGCGACTGCAATAGCAATTCAATATAATCAACTCTATTACATTATTGTCGTCAATTTTCACAATATTTGACATAAATAATCAATTTGTGATATAGATAGTGGAGAGATTTGTTTATGAAACAAATTATACTTTTAAGTGCTTTATTGTTTGTTTTTGTATCGGCTTGTACCTATGCTGACACCGGTAGATGGTCCACTAATTGGGGCGGATATGCGTATACACAATCTAATGTTTCTGGGGGGTGCGTCACTCAACTCGTGTTCGATGTGCAGACAGTAGTGGAAATTGTCAAGCAGGTTCAAGAACCTATACCTTAGGGGTTGCGTATTTAATCGATTCGCTGGTAAACGAATGCTCTGGTGGTGAATGTCAAAGAATTGCAATTGCTAGATTGTTATTACAGGACACTCGTATTATTTTAGCGGATGAACCTACAGGAAGCTTAGACCATCTGACGAAACTAGAAATTTTTGAGCTGTTAAAGATGTTGAAAAAGCAAGGTAAAACAATTGTCGTCGTAACACATGATGAAGATCTCAAAGCAATATGTGAACGTCATATTGAAATCTACCCTTATGCTAACAATCAGGTTTAGTTTTTCATAGATTACACCGTATTGTACCTGTTTCCATTAAAAAAGTTATTACATTACTTGGATAACAATACCAGCACGAACTAAGCTTATAAAATAGAAAAAGCCCACATCATGTTTTTCGTTGTTCGAAAACGTAGTGTGGGCTTTTTGTGAAGTCTGGGTGGTATCCAGTATTAAAAGATCATTGCTATGGATTAAATTTGATTGAATAAACGTGGTACCAATTGGTTTTTTCTTGAAATGATACCTGGATAGAACGTATCAATACAATAGGCATCTGCAGGGAAAGCTTTTTCTACACTTGCGCGTAGTTTACCATCGTAAATAAAATAACTTCCATTTTGCGTTACATCTGTAAAGACCATAAGTAATACATCATAGCCATTCAGTTTAATCAAATCAGAAATATAATCACGGATTTCTTGCTCGCGCTCCAACAATTCAATTTTTTCAATGATATTGATTTGTCCAATCGCAATGCGTTTTCCATTTTGTTTGTATTCTTTTAAATCGTTGAATACAATTTGTTGCACATCCTTGTTTTGTAGTGAAGATGTTGCAATAAACAAGTCATTGGCAATTTCCGTTAAGTTTAAATCATGAAGATTTGCAAGGCTTTTCGCTGTTTGTACATCTTCCTTGGTACACGTTGGTGAATTGAAGTTCAAGGTATCACTAATGATCGCGTTGAGTAATAAACAGGCAATCGTATAGGGAACACTCACTCCATTTTCACGGTACATACTAGCAATGATCGTAGCACTAGAGCCTACCAAACGGTTTCTAAAGTTGATTGGATAACTTGTTTGAATATCACCGATGCGGTGATGGTCAATAATTTCTAAGATTTCTACTTGATCAATGTTATCGATGCTTTGGCTTTTCTCGTTATGATCTAAGAGAATTACCTTACGTTTTTGGTAGTTAAACAAGTGATACCTTGAGATTGCTCCTACCACATTGTTGTTATCATCGACAACGGGATAACTACGGAAACGCGAATGCATAATGCTACGGCTTACATCATCAACATAATCGTTGATGTTGAACTTGATAAGCTTTTGCGACATGATCAGGTTAATCGTTGGTGCTTGATAAATAAAGCGTGCAATATTAAACGTATCCAAATGCGTAGTGATAATATTACAATTGTGCGTTTTCGCAAGTGCGATAATCGCTTCGGAAACAAAACTATTGCTTGAAATAATCAATAAACCAGCATGTTTTTCAATCGCACGACGTTGGTTTTCTTCATTGTCACCAACGATGATGATACTATCTTGAAAATCAAAGGCTTCTAGTTTTTCTGCACTGAGTGCAGCTATGTACACGCGTCCATTGCAACGGTATGCTTCTGTATGTAAGACCATGCTACCTTCTAACACCTCGCAAATATTTTCACGCGGTGTTTGTGATAATAAACCACGGAGCTGTTTGTGATCTTGTACTTGGGTATTGGTAATATCCGATAGGGTAGCAACCCCTTTTAATCCTTGTGCATCTGCGATGTAAATCGCTTTGTTTCTTGTTGACTTCATTTTACGCAGTGCTTCGCGAATCGTAATATGTTCTTCCACTACCAAAGCATGGTCATAATCGATCTCACAAAGACGAGATCGTCCATCTTCTAATAATAGCGGTGCTTCTACTTTATACTTATTTAAAATAAACGTCGTTTCAAAGTTTAAATCTCCCAAACGAAAAGCTTGCGCATTTTCCCCAAGAACGCGCTTTAAGTGTGCATAAGCGATGGATGCACAAATCGAGTCAGTATCGGGGTTTTTATGGCCAAAAATGTGGATCAGTTCGCTCATATTATTCTCCTTTTACAAGTGCTAAACTTTCTTGCATGATAACCAATTCTTCATTGGTTGCAATTTTATAAATTTTAACTCTAGATTCTTCTGTAGAAAGTAAGAGTTCTTTATCTCGACAAAGATTTTGATTTTTATCTAAGAGGATTCCCATAAATTCAAGTTCACTACAAATCTTCTCGCGAATGATACTGGAATTTTCACCGATCCCAGCGGTAAAGATTAAATTATCCAAACCTTTTAAAGCGGCAAAGTAGCTACCGATTGTTAAACAAATACGATAGACATAAATATCTAGTGCCAATTGTGCTTGTGCATTATCTTGGTTGGCAGCAGCTAGAACATCTCTAAAATCACTGGAAATTCCACTGACACCAAGTAGTCCAGATTCCTTATTGAAGATATCCATGACTTCTTTGTCATTGAGGTTTAACTTTTCACTAATAAAGTTCATGATCGCAGGGTCAATACTACCACAACGCGTTCCCATCATGATACCATCCAGTGGTGTAAATCCCATTGATGTTTCCATGCTGACACCATCTTGAATTGCACATAAACTTGCACCGTTTCCTAAGTGACAAACGATCGTTTTTCCTTGTTTTGTTCCTTGGATTTCTGCAAGGCGCGTACTTACATATTTGTGAGAAGTACCGTGGAACCCATACTTGCGAACTTTATAATCATCGTACCAAGCGATTGGTAGCGGGTATAAAAAGGCTTTTTTTGATAGGGTTTGGTGGAAACTTGTATCAAATACTGCAACGTTTTGGGCACTTGGTAATTCTTTTTGAAAAATTTCAATTCCCATGACATTAACCGGGTTATGAAGTGGTGCTAAGTCACTAATTGTTTTTAGGATTGGTAAGGTTGTTTCATTCATAATCGCGCTTGTTTTAAACAACTCGCCACCATGGGCTACACGGTGTCCAACGCATTTGATCTCTTGTAAATCTTGTACGATTTTTTCTTGCACCAATGTTTGCAACAACGTTAAGATCGCTTGTTCGTGATCTTTGATTGTTAAGACTTCTTTGATTTTGTGAACATCATACGTATAAGAAAAATTAGAATCTGCAAGACCAATACGGTCAATGCTTCCTTCTAAAATCTCCGCTTGATTGGCATGATTGTACAACTTAAACTTAAGGGATGAACTTCCTGTATTTACGACTAATATTTTACTCATAAGGTACCTCTTCTTTGTCTATACCCATATTATAGCACAATTCTACATAAATCCTTACTCGGTTTTCGATGATTTTTCATGCTTTTTTCATGCTTGTTCATGGTATAATAAGCTTACGAAATGGGGTGATTGAAGTGAAATTAACCGATAAACAAAAACAAGTGTTAGCAGCGCTCGATATCCATTCAGTACAAGAACTTGTCACCTATTATCCGATGCGGTATGAAACAACACGCACACAACCCATCGCTGCTTGGAAGCGTCATGAACAGGTTTGTTTTTCTGGTAGAATCGCTTCACAACCCGTTGTGGTATTCTATCGGGGCAAACAAAGTTATACCCGCTTTTTAATTGAGGTTGAAGCACAGCAAGTAGCTGCAACCATCTTCAATCGTCCTTGGGTTAGCGCCTTTGTCCTAGACTCTACCATGTACTTTAAAGCTAAAGTGACTGGAGACAATCAAGTATCCTTACAAAGCTATGCCAAACAACCTTACCTTGAAGGCATTGCTCCCGTATATCGCTTAAAAAAAGGAATTCCACAAAGTTATTTTAGTAAACTAATCAAGCAAGCACTAACAAGTTATAATTTCGAAGACTTTTTAGATGCGCAGCTCTGTTCGAAATATCGCTTGATTTCTAGAAGCCAAGCATTACATGAGATTCATGCACCAACAAGTGAAACTGGATTAAAACAAGCATTGCGCCATCTCAAATACGAGGAATTTTTCCGCTTTCAACTCGGCGTGCAACAACGCAAATTGGAACAAGCATCGCTTGTAAAAGCACATACGAAAGTATGGAACGAGCCGGCTTTACAAGCTTTTATTGCGTCGCTTCCCTTTGTGTTGAGTGAAGGGCAGCAACAAGCAATCACAGAAATTGTTGCTGATTTAAGCTCGCAACATGTGATGCAGCGATTGCTACAAGGGGATGTTGGTTGTGGGAAAACCGTTGTTGCGATGGTAGCTGCGTATGTCAATACGCTAGCTGGTTATCAAAGTGCTTGTTTGGCACCAACTCAAATTTTAGCCCAGCAACACTTTGCAAGTTTTCAAGCCTTTTTTGCGCACACCGATATTCGAATTGAATTGTTACATGCAGGTTTAAAACCAAAAGAAAAACGTGAGGTCTTACAAAAAATTGCAACTGGAAAAGTGGATCTAGTACTAGGTACCCATGCGCTATTTCAAGAACAGGTACAATTTGCAAATCTAGGACTCGCCATCATTGATGAGCAACAACGCTTTGGTGTTGCACAACGAAAAAGTCTACGTGATAAAGGAAGTGATGTGGATGTATTGTTGATGAGTGCTACTCCGATTCCAAGAACGATGGCATTTTCCTTGTTTGGAGACCTTGATGTATCAAGCATTGAAACGATGCCGAAAAAGCGCAAAAAGAAGATCACGAAATATGTAAAAGGCAACTCCTTACAACCGATTTTACCGCAACTCAAGGCTAGTATTGCTGAAGGCAATCAAGTGTATGTGGTCTGTCCAGCAATTGAGGCAAACGAACAAGGGGTGCGTAGCGCAGAAAGTGTGTACCAAGCGATGAAAAAGGCCTTAAAAGAGTTTGAAATTGGTTTGGTTCATGGTAAACTAAAACAAGAGGAAAAAGCCGACATTATGCAACGCTTCCAAGCACAAGAAATTCAAATTTTGGTTGCAACAAGTGTGATTGAAGTAGGTGTGGATGTTCCGAGTGCCAATGTTATGGTAATTTATGATGCTCATCGCTTTGGGCTATCACAATTACACCAATTGCGTGGACGTGTAGGAAGACATCAAGCAGTGGGTACGTGTTATTTGCTAAGTGATAGCGAAGATGCAGATGCGCGTGCTCGGTTGCAAGTACTCGTAAAAAGCCAAGATGGCTTTGAAATTGCTCGACAAGATTTAGCCCAACGAGGGTTTGGAGATTTGTTAGGGCAACGCCAAAGCGGAGTGCCTAGTTTTAAACTGGCCAATGTAGTAGCAGATGAAGCTATTTTGGAAGCAGCACGCAATGATGCCGTTACAATCGTAGCGCAGCTAAGCAACTATCCAAAATATCAAACATATATTCAAGAACATCAAGATCATACGATCGATTAGGAGGAACAAATGAAGATAGCAGTAGATATCATGGGGGGCGACTTAGGCCCAAGAGAAGTCATCAAAGCAGCATTAAACTTTGTAAAGGACTATCAAGACGTTACGTTGGTGCTGTATGGCAATGAAGAACATTTGAGTGATCTGAAACATGAGAGTATCGAGTGTGTAGCAACCACACAAACAATGGAGATGAACGATGGAGCACTTGCGATACGTCGTAAAAAAGATGCTTCGATGGTTCGTGCGGTTGAAAGTGTAAGTGAGCAAAATGATGCAGTGGTGAGCTGTGGTTCTACCGGTGCTTTGTTGACTTGTGCTACCTTAATCTTAAAAACAATCGAAGGTATTGAACGTCCTGCCTTGCTTGGTGTGTTGCCAAGTAAGCATCAAAAAGGTTGTGTGTTTTTAGACTTGGGGGCTAGTGCTGAAAATACAAGTGCTCACTTGTTAGACTTTGCTCGTATGGGCGATACCTATGCAAGAAAAGTAATGCATTTAGACGCTCCACGATTGGGCTTGTTGAATATTGGAAGCGAAGCAAAAAAAGGGGATTCACTGCGTAAGGAAACTTATGCTTTGCTAGAAGCAAGTGACTATAACTTTATCGGTAACATTGAAGCAAATCATCTTCTGGATGAAAGTGCAGATGTTGTTGTTTGTGATGGTTTCTCTGGTAACTTAGTTTTAAAAAGCTTAGAAGGAACCGCACGTTTATTCAAATCTACACTCAAAGAACAAATGATGAAAACCATCATCAGTAAACTAGGAGCAGTATTATCTGGTGGTGCACTAAAAAATATGAAAAACATTTTGGATGATAAACAATATGGTGGTGCTTTGTTGGCTGGTGTCAATGGAGTAGTCATCAAGGCGCATGGAAGCAGCGATGCTTATGCTTTCTATCACGCGTTACGTCAAGCCTATTTGATGGTTGATCAAAATGTAATCCAAACACTTAAGGGAGAATCATAATGGATATTTATCAATTTCTAGAAAACATTGGCATTCCATGTAATAATCGAGAATTAATTCAAACAGCACTCGTACACTCAAGTTATGTTAATGAGCATAAAATGATTAAGAGTGATAACGAGCGTTTGGAGTTTATTGGGGATGCTGTATTACAACTTTGGAGTGCACATAAACTGTATGCATTAGAGGAAACCTTATCCGAAGGGGCAATGACGACGCTACGTGCACAACTTGTTTGTGGTGAATCGCTTGCCATGTACTGTAAGACATTAGGCATTAACCAGTTTATTTTACTCGGTATTGGAGAAGAAAAAACTGGGGGACGCGAGCGTGAGTCTATTTTGGCCGATGCGTTTGAGGCTTTGCTTGGTGCAGTTTATTTAGACCAAGGGTTTGAAACGGTTTCGATTTTGTTGGAACAAGTCATTACACCAACGATTTATGCGCCAAAAAGTGAAAAGCTTATCGATTATAAAACACGTTTACAAGAATATATTCAAGCGGATACGCGTAAAACAATTCGTTATGAAAATGTTAAGGTAAGTGGACCAAGCAACAAACCAATTTTTGAAATGGTTGTCATGTTAGATGAAATTATCCTTGGTAGAGGAAGTGGGTCTAGTAAGAAAAAAGCCGAACAAATGGCTGCGAGGGATGCATTCGATAAAATGGTGAAATAAGAGGGGGCTCTATGAAAAAGATAGCATTGTTGTGTTCGATCATCGCATTGTTGTTTCAAATGAAACCAGTACAAGCACAAGATTATTTGAACCTAGAGGCAGAAAGTGTCTTATTGTATGCACTCGATGATGAGCGCGTGTTGTATGAAAAACAAATCGATGCCCTTCTATCTAGTAACACGTTGTATCAACTGTTGGAAGAAATCGTTGTCGTAGCTGCACAAGAGGACTTTGGCTTAAGCAACGCACAGCTTGAAACCTATTTAAGCAGTGGTGAGTTAAATGTATCGAGTGTGATACAAGAAGACATTCAAGCAGGCATTACAACCTTGCTCTTAACCAATGGCTTTGATGCGATCGTACAGGATGATAACAATAAGGAAATTAGTATGACGATGAAGGATATGGTCCGCATGGTTACTCTAATTTTGAAATATCCAAATCAACGTGCTAAATTAACCTATGTGGATGGTAGTATTCGACTAGAAGAAGCGCCGTTAGAGTTGCGCATGGGAACGTATAATGAAATGCGCTTATTAGCAGTCGTTGTAAATGATACGCAGGGAGAACTTGATTTGCTCATTGAAGAAGCCATGCAAACCTTAGCAAGGACCAAAGCAATTAGCAAAGGACAAACCTTAGCAACACTGCCTATTGCTTACGCACTTGGACGCAAAGAACTACTCATTACTGCTAGTGATGATGTTTATGCGATTTTACCCCAAAATCTAGATCGTCAAAATTTGACGATGCAAGTATTCAGTGAAGCCAAATTAGAAGCACCACTAGCCAAAGATGTGTATTTGGGTGAAGTCGTAATTTCATATGATGGTTCTGTAATTTCAACGCTATCCTTGTACAGTCCATTTGCAGTTGAGGACTTTCCACCACTGCGTTGGTGGGAAAGCCTTACGCAAAACACTAGTCAAATGGTGTGGTTGGGTGTATTATTTGGAGGTATCCTAGTAGTAGGATGGATGCTTTTCATCGTTCGCAAACGCTAGTTTGAAAGAGGAGGCAACAATGTTATATATTAATTATTTGATCTTAGCAGCCCTTGTGGTTGTTTTGTCTTTTCGCTTAAGTTTTTATGTTGATGAAATTGATAAAAAAACGAATCTTTCCGGTGCTCTAATCGGTGGAGTCATCTTAGCTGCGGTAACGAGTCTTCCTGAATTGTTTACCAGCTTTACCGCGGTACTACAACTCAATCAACCAAACTTGGTGCAAGGAAATATCTTAGGAAGTAATATTTTCAATATCACAATCCTTGGAGCGTTGGTTTTGTTTTCAAGTTCTCGTTACAGCAAGGCTAAGATTTCCAAAAGTCAGTTTAATAATATTTTATTTGGCTTAGCAATGTACACCTTGGTCTTATTAGCCCTCAATGTAAGTGCCTTGTTTATTCATATTTCCGCATTGCATGTCAATATAGCTAGTATCTTAATCCTTGGCTTATATGCGATAAGTATCTTCTTTATGAGTGGAGATCATAGTGCAAGCAACGAAGAAGCGAGTCAATCGCCTCTAACGATTCAACAAGTGGTGTTACGTTTTGCACTATATGCCTTGGCTTTGATCGTTGTTAGTATTGTCTTAACAACCAATACCGACCGTATTGCAACTGAATTACAACTTGGTGCAACCGTTGCCGGAGCGATCTTCCTAGGTGTTGCGACATCACTTCCTGAACTTGCTAGTTGTATCTCGCTTGTACGCATGGGAAATTACAATGCTGCTATGGGAAATGTAATCGGAAGTAATATTTTTAACTTTGCGATTTTCGCCTTTGCAGATATCATCTACTTTAGTGGAAATATCTTTATCGCTGATAGTCAAGCAACCAATTTGGTCCTCTTTGGAATGTTGAATTGCGTGATTGCTTTAGCACTGATTAAAATGAAAAAAAATACAACCGTGGTCCGCATCCTAGCAGCTCTTATTGTTGCTGTGTATGTTGTGAGCATTGTGATTGGATTATAAAAATAGAAAAAAGGCTTAGCCTTTTTTTATGTAAGGAGAGTTTCTATGAAATATGCACTCGGTGAAATACTCGTCTCTTTGCCACAAGGGGAAGCATTGCTTTCCCATTTGCAAAAAGCAACGTATGAAAAACCAACCTATAATGAAACAACAAATCAACTCGTTTTAAGCGTTGATACACAAGACTTAATCCCAGTAGAAATTTATCAACGTTTGTTTTCCGCGTTGGTACAATATACCCAAGCAAGTCTTGATTTAACTATGAAGGTAGCAAATCAAAATTATGCGCTCATCGATGTGCATAACTACATCAAATATTGTATTGAGAAGAACACCCATTACCAAGTGTTTCATGGCGTGTTACCACTTATGGACCAACAGACAATCATTTTTAAATTTGCTGATACACCAACTTTTGAGAAGGCGAAACTGCAGGCATTGGGGTTATCGCAAAGTCTAAAACAATATGGTATTGAATTACAAATTCGCTGTGATAAAAGTGAAGCTACACGTGTGGAAGATATTCAAAGTGTAAAGAAAACCTTCTCAGAACCAATGAAAACCACTGCACCACAGCCAGAATATCAAAAATATAAATCCAAAGGCAAACAATCACTAGACCAGTACATTGCTTTTGATTTAGCTGAAATTAGTGAAGAGTGTCATGGTATTAAGATTGAAGGGGAGATCTTCGAAAAAGAAACCCGTACCATTATGAAAACGGGTAAAGATATTCAAACCCTTTACATCAAAGATGCAACCGATGCTTTGGTTATCAAACGCTTTGAACGTGGAAGCTTAACCAAAGAAGTGTTAGCTGAAATTAATGTTGGAGATATGGTTCGTGTATATGGTAAAGTGGAGTTTGATAGTTTTTCTCGTGAACTCGTTATGATGCCCGATGCCATTTAAAAAATTGAAAAAAAACAACGGGTTGATAAGGCTGAGAAAAAACGCATTGAATTGCATACGCATACGAAGCTATCGGAGATGGATGGTGTAAGTAGTGTACAAGACTATATCGCTACTGCCGCAAGTTGGGGTATGGATGCGATTGCGATTACAGATCACGGTGTTGTACAATCGTTTCCCAAAGCACAAGGTGCGATGTCGAAAGTAAATAAAGGTAGAGAAACACCATTTAAAGTAATTTACGGTATTGAAATGAATATGGTTGATCCTAACTTAACAATCGTCAAACATCCAGATGAGCGTGTATTAGCAGAAGCGCAGTATTGTGTACTTGACTTAGAGACAACAGGACTATCCAGTCAATACGATCATATTATTGAGTTTGGTGGACAAATCATTGAACAACGCTCCTTAAGCGAGAAAACATTACAATGTTTTGTAAAGCCACCAGTTCCTGTTTCCGCCTTTACTACTTCGCTTACAGGCATTACGCAACAAGATGTGGATGGTGGTTTATCACTAGAGGCAGCACTAGATAAAATTCTTGCCTTTATTGGAGATCGTGTCATTATTGCGCATAACGCTGCATTTGATATGAGCTTCTTAAATGATAAACTGATTTCACTAGGTCGAAAGCCATTAAGCAACCCTGTGATTGATACCTTGGATTTATCACGTTGGATTCACCGTGAGAAAAAGGGACATCGTTTGGGTATTGTTGCTCGTATTTACGGTGTTGCTTATGATGATGAAACAGCCCATCGCGCTGACTACGATACGCAAGTCTTAGCTCAAATCTATTTGAAAATGATGAGCAATGAACTCAAGGATGTAGCTACTCTGCATGACTTAGCAAATCTAAGTGATGAATCAGCATTTAATAAAGTATTTAAAAAACATACAACGGTATTAGCCAAAAATGCTGCAGGTTTAAAAGAACTTTTTGAACTTGTTACATTGTCACATACCAAGTATTTAAGTTATCTAAATAAAAATGCAACGAATATCGTTGCAGAACCACGCATTACCCGTGAAGCACTAGCAAAAGCAAGAGACAATGGTAACCTTCTACTCGGTTCTAGTTGTGCCAATGGTGAGTTGTTTGAATTGGCACAAATCCGTTCGCGTGCTGTGCTAAAAGAGGCAATGCAATTTTATGATTACATTGAAGTGCAACCGCTAGAAAGTTATCGTTTTTTAGTGGATCGTGGCAGTATTGAGAGTATGGAACGATTACAAACAATCCTTTTATCCATTGTAGAAACAGCAGATGAACTAGGTAAGATTGTAGTTGGTACGAGTGATGCACATTATGTTCATCCCGAACAAAAACAAATTCGTGATATCTACATTCAATCGCAAGCGATTGGAGGCGTACGCCATCCACTGTATTACTACAACCAAGAAAAACGCCGTAGTATAAAAAGTGTCGATGCACACTTGCGTACAACCGATGAAATGTTACTACAATACCCATATCTTTCCAAAGCGAAAACCTATGAAATCGTGGTAGACAATACCCATAAGATCAACGAACAAATTGAACTGGTATACCCTGTAAAAGATAAACTGTATCCACCAGAAATTGAAGGGTGTGCAGATCGTCTACGTGAAATTTGTTACGACAATGCACGTGCTCTATATGGTCAAGAGCTACCGGATATTGTTGAAAAGCGCTTGGAAAAAGAACTGAATTCCATTATTGGAAATGGATTTCAGGTAGTCTACTATATTTCTCACTTGTTGGTTAAGAAATCACTCGATGATGGTTATTTGGTAGGAAGTCGTGGTTCGGTAGGTTCTAGTTTTGTTGCGACGATGAGTAACATTACAGAAGTAAACCCGTTAGCACCACACTATGTATGTGCGCACTGTAACTATTCTAAATTTTTTGAAAATGGAGAAGTAGCGAGTGGATTTGACTTACCAACGATTCCTTGTCCAACGTGTGGAGCAGAGATGCGTGGAGATGGTCAAGATATTCCATTCGAAACCTTCTTAGGGTTTGAAGGGGATAAAGTTCCCGATATCGATTTGAACTTCTCTGGGGAATACCAAGAGGTAGCACATAACTACACTAAAGAAGTATTTGGTGAGTCGTATGTTTACCGTGCAGGGACCATTGGTACGGTAGCGGAACAAACAGCCTTTGGTTATGTCAAAGGGTTCCAAGAAGAAATGGGTCTTGATAAACCAGTATCTTCTGCTCAGATGAAACGTTTAACCAAAGGGTGTGAAGGGGTAAAACGTACTACGGGACAACATCCAGGTGGGATTATTGTTATTCCTGATTATATGGATGTGCATGATTTTACACCGGTACAATTTCCAGCAAACAATCCCAATGCAGAATGGAAAACCACACACTTTGAATTCCATGATATCCATGATAATGTATTAAAACTCGATATCTTAGGTCATGTGGATCCAACAGCAATGAAACTGTTAGAAAAAATGAGTGGAATTGATCCAAAGACGATTCCAATTAACGATCCTGAAGTAATGAAGATTTTCTCTTCGGTAGAAAGCTTAAAAATGGATACTAGTAAATCCAGTGATAAAACCGGAGCTGCTGGAATTCCAGAGTTTGGAACCCCGTTTGTTCGTGGTATCTTGGAAATGACCAAACCAACAACCTTTGATGAGTTGGTTCGTATTTCTGGTTTATCCCATGGTACTGACGTTTGGTTGAACAATGCCAAAGATTTGATTGAAGCTGGCGTTTGCACCCTAAAAGAAGTAATTGGTTGTCGTGACGATATCATGGTTTACTTATTACATAAAGGGTTACCACCAAAAACAGCCTTTGACATTATGGAGTTTGTTCGTAAAGGTCGTGGCTTAAAAGATGAGTGGATTCCGATTATGAAATCACACAACGTAGAAGACTGGTACATTGATTCTTGTCGTAAGATCAAGTATATGTTCCCAAAAGCCCATGCGGTTGCTTATGTTTTAATGGCGGTTCGTATTGCTTGGTTTAAAGTTCATTATCCTCAGTATTACTACGCGGTATATTTCTCGATTCGTTGCGATGCTTATGAAATTGAAACAATGATTCAAGGGGAACAAGCAATTCGTTCTAGAATGAGCGAAATCAAACGTAGAATGGAAAGTAATGAATTTAAGAACGATGTAAGTAAAAAAGAAAAAGATGTGTATTCTTGTTTAGAACTAGCCTTAGAAATGAACTTGCGTGGTCTCTATTTTGCGAATATCGATATCATGAAGTCACATGCGAAAACGTTTATGGTTGACCCAGAGCGAAGCAATTACATTATTCCACCATTTACATCCATTGATGGATTAGGAGAAAGTGTTGCGTTAAGTGTTGTGGCAGCGCGAGAAGCTACAGATGAACACGGTAATATTTTAGAATTCTTATCGAAAGAAGATTTGACATCACGTACAGGACTCAATGGGACCCATTTAAAGAAATTGGAAGCAATGGGTGTTGTTAATCACTTACAAGATGAAAATCAATTATCCTTATTTTAATACCTAGCATGTTGCTTTAAATTGCAACATGCTTTTTTTTAGATTAGGTTCAAATTTGACACTCATACTAGAAATTGTGTATGATAGCTCTAAGATGAAAAAGCGATGAATAGAACATGTTTTGTAGAGCCGGTTAAAAAGCGAACAAGGGATGGTGTAAGCCTTGGTTAAACGTCTACAAAAAAACATCTAGGAGCTGTGTTTTTGAACTCGAGTAAAAAACAACGTAACCCAACGTTATCCGGGAGCAAGAAATTGCATGAGTGAGCTATTAGCTAACTAAGGTGGTACCGCGGAACACGTCTTTCGTCCTTATGAATAGGAAAAAAGACGTGTTTTTTTATTGAAAGGAGCAACCGATGCAATTACCAAAAGACTATGAATCAAAAATGACACTGAAAGAAACGGAACAAGCCATCAAAGAAATCAAAGACTGTTTTGAACAAGCACTAGCTAGTACGATTAACGTAACACGGGTGAGTGCACCCTTATTTGTCGAGTGTAAGACTGGCATCAACGATGATCTAAATGGGGTAGAACAACCCGTAACGTTTACAACACAAGCGAAACAACAATTAGAGGTAGTGCAATCTTTAGCGAAATGGAAACGAGCAGCGCTTGCTCGTTATGGATTTTGTGTGGGTGAGGGATTATACACCGATATGAATGCCATTCGCAAGGATGAAATACACAGTCACATCCATTCCATCTATGTAGACCAGTGGGATTGGGAAGTTGTGATCGATCCTGCACATCGCAACCTAGAAACATTACAAGCCTATGCCACAAAGATCTTTCATGCCTTACAAACATGTGAAGTGCATATATTATCAAAGTATCCGCATTGGACACCTCGCTTACCAGAAACACTCTATTTCATTTCCTCGCAAGAACTCTACGAGCGGTTTCCACATTTGAGTGCGAAACAACGTGAGGATGCGATCACGCGTGAGTTTAAAGCGGTGTTTGTTATTGGTATTGGTGATGTGTTAACCAATGGATTGCCACATGATTTGCGTGCACCGGATTATGATGATTGGAATTTAAATGGAGATTTGCTTGTTTACGATCCCTTATATGATCAAGCATTAGAACTCTCTTCCATGGGGATCCGGGTTGATGCAAACATCTTGCAAGCACAACTCACAGCGAGCCATGCACAGGAACGCTTAGCCTATCCTTACCATCAAGCACTACTTAAACAACAATTACCGCAAACGATTGGCGGAGGGATTGGACAGTCTAGAATGTGTATGTATTTCTTACGAAAAGCACATATTGGAGAAGTCCAGGCAAGCGTGTGGCCAAGTGCAGTCAAAGAAGCATGTGCGGCTGCTGGGATTATCTTATTGTAGCTTGTGTCTTTTTCTTGCCAGTCGAGTAAAAGTATGCTATTATAACAACATAAAACAAACGCGGAGTGGGTCAAGCCCACTCCTTCGTGTTGTTGTAAAGGAGCAAATATGGATCAAATTTCAAAAATTAAAGACTTAATTTTGCCTGCATTGGAAGCCAAAAACGTACAATTGTACGATGTTACTTGGGTACAAGAGGGCAGCATGAAAATTCTACAAATTGCGATTATGAACCCAGATGGGACGATGGATATCGACGTTTGTGCTGAAGTTTCTGAGGTAATTTCACCTGTTTTAGATGAAGCAGATGTTATTCCATTTGAGTATTATCTAGAAGTTTGCTCGCCAGGGGCAGAGCGTGTACTTCGAGATGAACAAGAAGTGCAAGCAGTTGTGTCTCAATTTGTTTTTGCACAGTTTGTGAAACCTGTAAACAAAGTGATGGAAGTCAAAGGCTATCTTGTTGCGATGGAAGATGGGGCAATGAAATTCGAATATATGGACAAAGCGGTGAAACGTAAGTTGGAAACAACATACGATAACATTGCAATGATTCGTTTATCGGTTAAAATTTAAAGAGAGGAACATCTAAGATGAAGTTAAAAGATTTTATCAATGCGATGCAAGAAATTGAAGAAGGTCGCAAATTATCGAAACATGTGGTTGTTGCTGCTTTGGAAGAAGCATTAGCCAAAGCATTCCGCAAACACATTGAAATACCGGATGC
>JBOFMT010000055.1:0-8869 GCA_051658525.1 Erysipelotrichaceae bacterium
ACCGCATATTTTTTAGATCTAACTGCGAGTAATGTTGCGGGTTTACAATGGGTGGATATTCACCAGTTTCGTACTTGGCAACCACAAAGTGATGCCTTTGCCATGATGGTAGCTTATCAGTTGCATCGTTGGTATCAAAGTCATCGGTTTTGTGGTGTTTGTGGAAATCCGACTATGCATCATTCCAAAGAGCGTGCCTGTGTATGCACTGTTTGCCAACATATTGTTTATCCTACGATTGCTCCAGCCATTATTGTGGGAATCATCGATGGAGAACGCCTCTTATTAACCAAGTATGCCAAAGGAATTTATCAAAAATATGCTTTGGTTGCAGGGTTTATGGAAATAGGAGAAACGTTAGAAGCTTGTGTCAAACGGGAAGTAAAAGAAGAAGTAGGACTGGATGTGGAAGATATTGTGTATTATAAGAGTCAACCTTGGCCATTATCTTCTACGATTTTGGTAGGGTTCTTTGCACACGTTTGTGGGAGTCATGAGGTTACTCTTGATCAAGAGGAGCTCTCAGAAGCCACCTGGTTTCAACGTGAGGATATTGTAGCTCCAGATTCCTTGCGTTCCCTTACAGCAGACATGATTGAAGCCTTTCGAACAGGAACCTATCTAACTTTAGATGATAAAAAAAGAACGCACCGTTAGGTGCGTTATCGTTTGTTATACCATAAAACAGGAATACCATCTCCAATCGTTACCTTTTCTAATGCGAGTGGTATCGTTGGAGTGTTGCCTAAAAAGAGTCGGCGGCCTGAACCTAGAATGGTTGGAATGATGCCAATAATATAAGAATCGATGATATCTGCCTTGATAAAGGCATCGATTAGTTTACCTCCACCAAATAAGAAGATGGTCTTTCCCGGTTGGTTTTGCGCTTCCACTACTTGTGTAACAATATCACCATGAATAAAGTGAACATGATCGTGATCCGTTTTTGGTTCATGGCTAGCGACCCATACGGGTTGCGTAAAATCTTGATGCATATTTTGCTGGTAACAAGCATGCCCCATAACAACCAAATCTACTCCGCTTAAGAATTGTGCATAGTCCCATTGTTCCTTGGTATCTAGTTTGTTATCGCCTTGTCCAACAATCCAATCAAAACCTCCAGCTTCATCGGCAATAAAGCCATCTAGGCTAATGGCTAGAGTCATTACAATTTTACGTTTCATACACGCTACCTCCAAATTTTCTTTACTATAACAAACTTCATTTCAATATGCAAAAACAAACCTTACAGTTTTGTCAATTTGTTGTCAACAAATTCGCATGCGCGAAGTGCATCACTCGTTTATAATTAAAGTAGAAATGAGGAATAACGATGAAACCAATATTAGAAGTAAACAATATCGAAAAATACTATGGAAAAAAAGGGATTGTCACCAAAGCAATCGATCGCATGAGCTTTACGGTCAATCAAGGGGAGTTTTTAGGTATCATGGGACCAAGCGGTAGTGGGAAAACAACCTTACTGAATTGTATCTCAACTATTGATGAAGTATCGACAGGATCGATTGTACTCGATGGTATCGAATTACGTTCAACCAAAGGGACGGCAATGGACCGTTTTAGAAAAGATAAACTAGGCTTTATCTTTCAAGATTTCAATCTACTAGATACTTTGACAGCGTATGAAAATATTGCCTTAGCATTGAGCTTACAAGGTGTGGATGCTGAGGAATTAAAGAGCCGTGTATTGGCGATTGCCAAACATTTAGAGATTGAAGATACACTATCACGCTACCCATACCAGTTATCTGGTGGACAACAACAACGTGTTGCTTGTGCTCGTGCGCTAGTAAAGAAGCCAGCATTGGTGTTAGCCGACGAGCCAACTGGAGCACTGGATTCAAAATCAGCAAGGTTGTTGTTGGAACGCTTAGAAACCTTGCATGAAACACTGGATTCTACCATTGTTATGGTAACTCATGATGCCTTTAGTGCAAGTTATGCACATCGCATTCTCTTTATTAAAGATGGTGCTATTTTCTGTGAATTAGTAAGAGGAAGTGATTCACGTAAGGATTTCTTCCATAAAATTATGGAAGTCACAACCTTACTAGGTGGAGATGATCGTCATGTATTTTAAACTAGCCTATCAAAATGTGAAGAAAAATTGGAGAGACTATACCATTTATGGGATGTCACTCGTTTTATCCATTGCTTTGTTTTATAGCTTTCACTCCCTAGAAAGCCAATCCATCTTTATGGAATTGCAGGATGGAAGTCAAAGTTACTTGGAGATTATCTTTCAAGGATTGGATATTGCTAGCCTATTTGTTGTGCTAATCTTAGGTAGTATGATGGTCTATGCCAATCAAATTGCTATGAAGAAAAGAACCAAAGAACTAGGGATTTATATGATGTTAGGGATGGGAAAAAAGAATATTTCTAATATCTTTGTGATGGAAGCCACACTTGTTGGTTTGGTAGCTCTTATCGTTGGACTTGTTTTTGGGGTATTTGGTAGTTTTCTTTTGAGCCAGCTAAGTGGATTCTTATTTGAAATTCCAATGGATGCCTATACCTTCGTATTATCATTTCCAGCGTTTTTGAAAACGGTTGGTTTCTTTTTCCTACTCTCAATTTTACTATTAGCATTCTATCGTTATCGTATCGCAAGTTTTACCATCATTGGTTTGATTCGAGAACATCGTTCAAATCAACCTTGGAAGCCTAAGCTACAAGGGATGTACCTCATCGCTTTTATCATCAGTGTATTGAGTTTAGGAATTGCCTATCTACTCATATTAGAGGTAGGACTAGATCCGAGTCGCTTTGGTTTTCTAGTATCCCTCGTTCTTGGCGTACTTGGAACGTTTTTAAGTTTCTTTAGTTTAGGTGGAGTTGCTAGTTTGTTACAAAAAAAAGAAGGTTGGTATTATAAAAACTTAAATAGTTTTGCTTTAAGACAAATGACGAGTAAATTTCATACGCACTATCGTTCGATGGCAATGATTTGCTTGATGTTATTTGTCACGATGGGGGTGTTAGCTTCTGGTTTAAGTATAAAATCAGCCTTGGAGAAGGATTTAAAAGCGGGGACCCCATTTGATGCTGTCTATGCAATCTTTGATGACGCAACGCAACAATTAGATTTTGAACAGTATTTGATAGCTCAAGGCTTTCCTCTTGATCAAAGCGGTGTTGCCATTGCCAAGAGTTATACCGATTTCGAATTTTCCTTATCGGAAGTGATGAGTCTATCTAATCCTGCTGCTGAAGTACAAGAAATCTGGAATCGTATTAGTAACTATCCAATGGATTTGATCACACATGAAGATTTTAATACGGTTTTAAGCCTACTAGGAAAAGAACCTTACCCGTTCGAAAGCAATGAAATCATCTTCAACAGTGATATCAAGGAGTTTCTACCTGCACTAGAAGCCTTCGTAGCTGAAACACCAAGTTTTTCATGGCGTAATCAAAGCTATGAACTCACAGGTGTGCTTCAGGAAACCCTACAAAATTCCGCAACTTTAAATGGCTTTCCTGTCCTTATTGTGCCAAGTAGTCTTCTTCAAGAAGCCTATCTACAACGCTCAACCATTTATGTAAATTATCAGGATAGTGTAAATAGGGATGTGATTGATGAGCGTTTTAAGAGTGCATATCAAGACTATCAAACACGCTATTCGGATAACTATGATCAATTAGGGAGTGAAGCAGAGTATCTACCATATGTGTATGGAAGAACTAGAACTGAAACTTATATTGAAAGTCGTTCGATGTCAACTTTGGTTTTATTTCTAGGATTATACTTAGGTATGGTGTTCTTGATTGCTTCCATGGCTCTATTGTCCATTCAGTTATTGCATGAGGCACATAGTTCGAAACATAATTATATCAAGTTGAGTAAACTAGGTGCGACCAAACAAGAATTACAAAAAAGTATGTTTCAACAAGTATTTTTATACTTTGCATTACCAATGAGTTTGGCTTTAATCCATAGCGTTGTAGGTATCAGTGTCGTAAATGAATTTATTGCTACCTACAATAAACCGGACATTACGGGCGCTTCCCTTTTGGCCTTAATCGTATTCTTCGGTGTTTTTGCTTGTTATTTTATAGCAACCTATCAAGGGTATCAACAAATTGTCTTTATGGAAAAACAGTAGCAGAGAAAACGCTAGTTTGGTATACTGAAATAGAGGTATCGTATGAAAAAAATAGCTATTGTTGAAGATGAACCACAAATTCGAGATGAATTACAAACCCTATTACAACGCTATGGGTACCATGTTGATGTGATTACGGATTTTGAAAAAACAGTAACCACAGTATTAACATGGAAACCCGATGTGGTGTTGTTGGATATCAATTTACCTGTTTTTGATGGGTACTATATTTGTAGAGAATTACGCAAGGCAAGCGAAATGGGAATCATTGTCGTAACAAGTCGTGACAGTGAATGGGATGAACTTATGAGTATGAATCTAGGAGCAGATGACTTTGTAAGTAAACCTTATAATACGCAAATTTTATTGGCTCGTATTGCCAATGTTTGTAAGCGAAAAACGACCTCTAGTCAAGATCCAATTCTAAGTTTTGGTAGTCTGACGCTATCTTTGCAATACGCTATGTTAATAGAAGCGACACGTCAAACTGCCTTAACAAAAAATGAAGTTCATATCTTATCTATTTTAATCCAAAAACAAGGAGCGATTGTTTCAAGAGAAGAACTGATGGAAAGCTTATGGCATGAAGATACGTATATTGATGATTCGACCCTATCGGTAAACATCAATCGATTGCGTAAGAAACTTGCGGAAGTAAGTCAACACCACACCATTGAAACAAGACGTGGGTTGGGGTATTGTTTGGTATGAAGTTTTTAGCCTATCTAAAAAGTTATCTTTTGTATCTTAGTATCCAAGTGGTATTGTATCTACTGGTAAGTTTAGTCTTAGTGATGGCGGAGTTTTCTTATTCCTTAGTACTTTTACTAGGTATGGTTTGGTTTTTACCGATGTTAGGTTTTATGCTGGTTCACTATCTCAGACATCATCGTTATCTAACGCATCTACAAGGTGTCTATGATGCACTGGATCAAAAATATTTGTTACCAGAAGTAATGGATTCACCCCCATGGGTGGAACAGCAACAAACACACGATATGATAAAAGCCTTGGGACGTGTCATGCATGAAGAAATCAAGTATTATCGAGATATTCAAAGGGATTATCGGGAATACATTGAACTGTGGGTTCATGAAATCAAAACACCCATTGCTTCTAGTTTATTGGTAGTGGAAAATGATCAAAATGAAACAACGAAGAAAATTGAACGTCAATTACATGCGATTGAAGATGGGATAGAACAAGTACTTTACTATGCCAAAAGTAGTGATGTGAGTAAAGATTTTTTGATTCAGAGTTTTTCACTAGAAACGCTACTAAAACAAACGATCAAACGCAATGCCAAAGATATGATTCAACAACATATGCATGTTGTCTTTGAGATGCAACCATGCACGATTGCAAGTGATCCTAAATGGCTTGGTTTTATTCTGCACCAAATTATTGGAAATGCTATGAAATACACAAAAAAACAGTCTTCTACCCTAACACTTCGTATCCAACAGCACAAGCATGCGATTGTATGTGAAATTCAAGATGAGGGAATTGGTATTGCACCACAAGACTTACCTCGTGTCTTTGATAAAGGGTTTACGGGTGGCAATGGTCGCTTATTTGCGAAAAGTACCGGGATGGGACTCTACTTGTGCAAAACATGTGCAGATCGCTTAGGGATTCAATTGCAAATAGAATCCATACAAGCGAAAGGGACTCTTGTCAGGTTGATAATTCCAAAAGCAGAACAAATAGTATAAGAAAAAGGAACCATCGGTTCCTTTTTTAGTCTAGATATTGTTGTGCGATTACTTGTGAAGTGATTTGATTGATCAAGTCTAAACTAACGACTTGTCCATCATAACCATTGAGCACGTGCTTGGAAGCTAGTTCATCACTATAGTTTTTTACTGGATAGGATGCATAGTTGTAACGTTGCGCTAAAATATCACTCTGAACCCCTTCAAAATGAATGATAAGTGGCTCCCATGTGATATTCTCAATTGTAATTTCATTTGTACTCGCATCTTTTACCACATCAAACCCCAACATACCATTGATAGCGTTGTTGACCTGCAACATGCCACCCATGAAATTTCCAAGGGAATAGGCAACTAAGGTTGTATTGCCTTCGATTCCGGTGAGTTGTTCCACTGGTTGAATTACGTGTGGATGCGTACCAATGACAACATCAACACCCAAATCCGCAAAGAGTTGCGCATATTTGGTTTGCATTGTGTTAGGAATGAAACTATTCTCATCTCCCCAGTGGGCAGATACCAGTACCACATCACTGATTGCTTTCGCTTTTTCCACATCTTCACGAATCAATGCTTCATCAAAATAGCGGACACTATAGTTATAAGGTGCCTGAATTCCATTGGTTCCATAGGTATACGCAAGTAGTGAGAAGGTAATTCCATTTTTGGTAATCGTTGGAATGGTATCATAGGCAGCTTGTGAGTCATACGCTCCTGTTGCTACCATTTCAGGATAGGCTGATAAGAAATCCAAAGTATTGTTAATAGCTACTTGACCACGATCTAGCGTATGATTGGTTGCTAAATTGATGAGATCAAAGCCCGTTTGATACAGACTTTTGACCATTCCTTCTGGCGTATTAAAACTTGGATAACCAGAAAGACCAAGGCTAGTTCCACCAATCATTGTTTCTTGATTGATAAAAGCAAGATCAGCGGTTTCAATCATCGACTTCACATGTTGATACATGTTGGTAAAATCATAACTTCCATCACTTTGTAAGGCATCTTCGTATACAGTACTATGAATTAGGTTATCACCTACTGCTTCTACACGTACTACGATATCTTCTTGTTCTGGCTCTTCCTCATTGGGTGCTTGTACCGTAGGGGCACTACATCCAAATAAGAGTAAGGCAACCAAGAGTGTACTTAAGTATTTCATTGTTCGCTTTCCTTTCTAGCATCGTATTCTTCTAAGGTCCAATCTTGTTCATATAACAAGGCTGCTAGCTCTTCTCCAACATAGCGGAAATGCCAACTTTCATAACCATATTGCGTTATATGGGTTTTAGCTTCTGGGTAACGAAGAATAAAACCAAAGCGATGTGCATTGTTTAAGACCCAACCATAGTCTTCATATTGTTCAATTTGGTTAAAGTTATACCCATTAAAGGTTACATCAACTGCTAGTCCAGAGTTGTGTTCACTTTGCCCTGGTCTTGCATAATACGTATCGGCATAGGTTTGCCCATAAGTATTTAAACCATAGTGATATAAATTGTATTGATAAGCGTAAGTACGGTAGCTAGCAATAGCCACCAAATCAATTGCTTGTTCTCTTGCAGCTGCCGCAAAAGCTTCAAATGCAGTAGCAGCAACACGACGTAATTCTTGCTTTTCCATCATCGTACAAGAATAGTCAACACCTAAAACACAAGTTGATTGTATTTCTACTAAATCATTTGGAACATATCCTTCTGGTAAAGCGTTGTATTTGTTGATTAGCATCGTAACATCATCTAAATCTGAAAGAACCGAAGTTTGGCTATATGGCTCTAAATCCAAATTCATATTTACAAATAATACTGTCTCTTCGACGCTAGTCTGTGGGTTTGCTTGATAGCGTGTTACGTTTTCAATTCTAAAATAAGGCAGTTCTAAATAAGCTTGTATTTCATCGATTGCGATTCCTTGATCCAATAAGGTTTGTACATGCGTCGTTGATGTGAGGTCAAGTGCGCAATAGGATGAGATATCCGCTGCGTTAAAATCTTGTGTTAACATTGACTTAACGGTATTGGGATAAGCACAGTCATTTTTTGCCTGTTGATAGACATCGAATGCTTTGAGTTGAGCGATTTCTGTTTTGTTATATTGGGAACTATGCGTATTCGAACATCCACTAAGTAGTAGGAATACGAGTAAGCTCATTGTATATTTTTTCATAAGGACTCCTTTACATAACCTGTATATTATAACATAGTTTGTTTGTAGAGGTATGGGGTCTTGAAGTAAGGAAACGAGTAATATCTATTGCATTCAAGGGTGGTGTTTGCTAAACTTACATAGTACATGAAAAGAGGGGAACACATGATTGATATTAATAAAATGATAGAAGACATCAAACGATGGTTTTCTCCACAAATAAGAATTGCCTTGTTTGCAGCTGTGATGGGAGCAGCACTTACATTTGTTTGGTTTTATGTGAAGGAAGAACCAAATTTTGAATTCCGTTTTGCTGTAAATACACCGATTGATAGTGAATTTACTACGATTATGGAAACGTGGGACTTAGATACTAATGTCTTGCAAGAAGATTTTAAAGTAATTGAAATGGGATACATGTTAGAACGTGGAGATTGGACCATACGCTCTGCAGAAGTAGTCTTTGATGTGATAACTGACTTTATCGATGACGAAACTATAGTTGTAGTAAGTGATGATTTATATCTTAGTTCAATGCAAACCAAACAATCACAACGTGTGGTTGTTTACGCTCCAAAAATGAGTGAATGTGACATCAAAGCAATGTTGCAAGAGGTAGCCTATGAAATCAACTGGATCTCTTTCTTTGGAGATGCTGGGTATACTGCTGCAACAATCAATGATTTAAAAATTCAATAAACAATGATCGAAAAGAACTCCATATTTTATGGAGTTCTTTTCAGACCGTTGACAAAGCGGTGGTTTCAAATTGAGACCACCGCTTTTTTGTTCTATTCATGATTTTATTTTCTGATTTTGTGTGTTTTGTGCTTATATTTTGAATTTGTGAGCAGCTTTTCCAATGCCACAATGCCA
>JBOFMT010000056.1:0-1702 GCA_051658525.1 Erysipelotrichaceae bacterium
CGCTCAGTACCTGCCAATTTAGATGTAAATCCGCAAAGGAAGTGGTATTGTGCTTGGTTTTCATCAAGGATAGAAACTGGAGGCAATACACCAAATGCATCAGCAGAAAGATAGATTACCTTGCTAGCGTGACCTGCACGTGAAGGAAGAACGATCTTGTTGATGTGGTTGATTGGGTAAGATACACGTGTGTTCTCTGTTTTAGAAGCAGCAGCAGTAAAGTCAGGCGTACCATCTTCACCTACTGTTACGTTCTCCAACAAAGCATCACGACGGATAGCACGCCAGATATCTGGTTCTTTGTCTTTTTCTAGGTCGATAACCTTTGCGTAGCAACCACCTTCGTAGTTGAATACACCTTCGTCATCCCATCCGTGCTCATCGTCACCGATCAAATAACGTTTTGGATCAGCTGACAACGTTGTTTTACCTGTTCCTGAAAGACCGAAGAATACAGCTACATCACCCTCTTTACCTACGTTAGCAGAGCAGTGCATAGAAGCAATACCGCGAAGTGGCAAGTAGTAGTTTTGCATAGCAAACATACCTTTTTTCATCTCACCACCGTACCAAGTACCGCCGATGATTTGCATTTTTTCTGTCAAGTTGAAGATTACGAATACTTCAGAGTTCAAACCTTGCTCTTTCCAGTTAGGATTAGAGGTTTTAGAACCGTTGAAGATTGTAAAATCAGGCTCACCGAAGTTAGCTAGTTCAAAGTGAGAAGGACGGATAAACATGTTAGTCACAAAGTGTGCTTGCCATGCTACCTCACAAATCACACGGATTTTCAAACGAGTGTTTTCGTTTGTTCCGCAGAATGCATCAACTACATATAATTTCTTAGCAGTATTCAACTGCTCGATTGTTAAACCTTTACAGTGTTCCCATACGTTGTTATCAACGGGTCTGTTGATTGTACCATCCCACCAGATTGTACCTTCAGATACCGCATCCTTAACGATGTAACGATCTTTAGGAGAACGACCTGTAAATTTACCTGTATCTACAGCTACAGCTCCTGAAGTTGTTAATACACCTCTTTCAAAACCTTCGTTAGCAGGATCCATTTCAGCTTGGAAAAGCTCTTCGTAAGATGGATTGTGTACAATTTGGATGTCGTTTGACAAACCATACTTGCTCAAATCTAATGTTGCCATTTTTTTAATGATTTAATTGGGTTATAGTAAAATGTAATATCCTATTTTTACCGAAGACAAAAAGCAAAACCAACGATTTACGCTTTTGTTTTAAGGCGACACAAAACTAATGCTTTCTTTTCAAAAAAAAAAGATATTAGAGAAATATTTCTTTAATCAAATCCGTTTTAGGATTGTGTAACAAGAATGCAATTTACATTTTGCAATTCACAGGCTTATTGCTCCAAGATTCCTTTTAGGAATGCAAATAAGATACGACAACCTCATATCCGCAACTCCCCCTTGTTTTATCTTCTGGTATTGCATTTTTCTGTTCCTGTGCATTTTTTAGGTCTATCCCAAATGGTTTAACTCCATATTTCTATCCCAACAGCCATAATTCCCCCTTTCCCCCAAAGGGGGTATGCTATGTTAAACCCTCAAATTTTAGTAAGTTATGTATCCCAAAGTCGATTGTATTGCTTTTTGGAATATATGTTTAGTACCCATCCTCTTCCACTTCTTATCCACTTGGCAGGAACTGTAATAAAACGGAATATAAA
>JBOFMT010000057.1:0-1869 GCA_051658525.1 Erysipelotrichaceae bacterium
ATTTGCTTCCCCATTTGATCAAGATGATTGGTAGGTTCATCCAATAAAGGAAAAACACCATCTAACGCAAATAGCATAGCCAACTGCATTTTTGTTTTCTCCCCTAGGGAGTAGGTTGCGAGACTACGTTCAACAATACGGCTATCCACACCTAACAATTGAAGCTCACGCTCAAGTTTCCAAGTTTCTAATTCAGGATAGGCCGTTTGTATCCATGAATGCATCGATTGTTGTTCATCCTTGATTTCAAAGGGAAAACTAATAAACGTTTGATTGGCTTCAATACTACCTTGATACGTTAGCTTCCCTGTGAGGATAGAACATAATGTTGTTTTTCCACGGCCATTTCTTCCCACCAAACCAATTTTCCAATTACTATCAAATTGAAGATTGACATGATCAAATACCGGTGAGAGTGATCGACTGTAAGAAAACGATATATTTTGACATAAAATTTGACTCATATGATTTCCTTTCTCATCCTACAAAAAAAGTCCAAGAAAAAACACTCCCTTGGACTATGATCTAATACTTTTGTAGGATGAGGTGTTTCTTCTTGCATACGAAAAAAAACCACGCGTGATTGTTTTCGTAATCGTTTAGTTGCAAGAAGTTGAATTCATCGACGCACATCCTTTCTTTGTTTTAGTATACGACTTGTTTTCTTTTCTGTCAAACAAGATAAGTATAAAAAAAGACTGCTTAGATGGGGGATAGCAGCCTTTTTTATGCTCAGTACTTCTACTGATTGATTTATTTATACCATATACAAAAATATTGGCAATTATTATGTTCTATTTTTTACTAACTTTGACTATCGATGATTCCACGTGCAATTTGCATCGCTAATTCATTTTGTCCCTCTTCACTTGTTAAGTATGCAAGGTCACTGGCATTGGTCATAAACCCCATTTCAATTAGGATACTTGGAATTGGGTTGTAGTCGAGTACATGCAAACGTGATATATCCGTTGAATGGGTTCCACGATTATAACCAAATGGTAAATTGGACAAATGTTCACTCATAAGCTCAGAAAGTGCAATGCTATCAACTGTATTTACATACCACACCTCATAGCCGGTAACATCGCTATAAGCAGAAGTATTACAATGTAAACTCACAAATAAATCAGCTTTCGCAGCAACAGCCAAATCAATCCGCATTTGTAAATCTTGACGGTTGTCACTAGGCCATGCTACCACATCATCCGTTCTGGATAACACAACTTCAAAATTATTTTTTTCTAAGATTGTTTTTACTTTTAGTGCTATCGATAGGTTGATTTCTTTTTCTTTTTCTCCACTAACGACCGCTCCATCATCATAACCACCATGACCTGGGTCTAGAAAAATAGTTGCAACAGGATCGATTTCCTTTGCCTTTACCACCGGATCAATCACCTCATCACCGTGTAATGATATGAATAGTGCAACACTTCCCGCAAGTAGTGTCGTTGCCACCGTTAGCAATCCAACATTTTTCCATTTGACTTTTTTATACTTCCGCTTTCTCTTTAGTTCTACCATGCGTTATATCCTCCATCATTTCCTGTACAATTTCATATGCATCACTCTTTTTATCCATTAGGTGCGCATAACGTCGCACAATTTTTTGAGCTTTGGTTTCATCGTCATCCAAATAACTCAAAGCATAATGTAAGATGACATCGGTTTTATCACTGTCCCGTTGCAACAAAGCCAAAAATAATTTTTCACCCTTGCTACTACCAGTAGCAATCCAACATTGTGCTTGTTCGTATTGTAGAGCCAACAACAAATAAGGATTTACCTTTGGAAATTGTTTTTGGAAGCGTTCAATAAAGCTTAGAATCGTCTTAAATTTACTAGCATCACTTCTCGCAAGTTCAC
>JBOFMT010000058.1:0-11628 GCA_051658525.1 Erysipelotrichaceae bacterium
TCCAGCAGTTGTGCAATTTCAATCATTTTATGCATAAATGCACCTCCTTAACGTACAAAAAAAGACTGCACATTTTTCTTGTACAGCCTCAGCATAACATGAATGGGAATAAGTGGTCTCAATAAGCGTCGCAGTGGTCCCCAAACTCCGACGAAGTGGTGCTCTTTCTCCGACGGAGTGGTTCCCCACAACCGACGAAAACAGAAAAGCTTATGTTACTATGAGTTTTGTCTTATTTATGACTGGCTATCGATATCCAATTATTTATTGATAATAAATAGTGAATAAGTGCTGTTATCTTCATATAAAATCTATGAAGTGTGGATTTCAAGTAAATATAATAGTGATAATTCATTGAAAAAAGAAAACGGAAATTCGAGATTGTAATGTAAATACAGTAAAAAAGCAGTGCCGCATTTGATGACACTACTTTTTTGTTTAAAACGTAATTGTAAACAGCTGGATTCCATGTACTGGTAAGGCGACATCCAATTCGATGGTTTGATTACAATGGATGCGCTTTTTTTCAATAGAGGGATGAATGCTTTGTAAATATTGGATATCTTCCTTCGAAACCGTGTTTCTTGTGGCATATTGATTGAAGGAGTCGTAAGTAGAACCGTGTTCGCGGTCAAGTGTATGTTTGGTTAACACAACGGGGCCACAATAATCAAGTTCCAAAATCAACTGCAAATGCAACATACAGTCTGTTTGAAATACTTGATATCTCGATTGTTTGGAAATATGAGAGCGATCGTTGTTACAATACATATCATCAAAGTGGGCGTAGTTAAAGCATAGAATCTGATAACCACTAAGACTTTTTGTAATGATATAATTGGATGTTTTTGTAATCAGTTCATCACCCAAACAATTCATTAAGGCATATGCGTGATAGGCAGCTTTTTTAATACCATGTTGGGTTATAAGTCCCAAACCACCATGGAATTCATCGGCTGCAAGAGGAAACTCTTCCATGATATCGGTTAAGGTCCAATGGTTTAAATACTTTACTTTATTGATATTTTCTACTAGTTGCTTCACAATATAGCACGCTTTATAACAGGTGTCATTGGTTAACTCATCGTGAGAGGCACTCGCATTCCATTCATTGATAAAGATGTTGTCGTAATGAAAGCCATAAGGTGCTAATAAGTTTTGGAAAAATTGCACACTGGTTGCTAAATGGTGGATATTTTTAGAAATTACGGGACTCTTTTTGCCTTTGATTAGCAGGCGTGATAATTCATCCATACTATCGCAGTGCGGATACACGTGATAAGAGAAAAAATCAGGCATACAATCATGGGCTTTACAAAAATCTAAGAAGGGATGGAGCCAATGCACGATATCATCAACATTGCTAATACTTGGTCCACCAACTTGAAGGCTAGGGTGAACGGCTTTGATAGCGTGGACACTCGCCTTCCAAAATTCGTGGAAATCTTTATCACTGCCATCCCAAAAGGCGTTAGTGAGTTCCGGTTCATTCCATAATTCAAATTGTAAGGTTTGCACACAAGCTAGTCCGAAACGTGAAATAAGAGCTTGAATAAACTCGGTTAACAAATCGCACCAAGCGGCATTTTCTTTTGGCATACAAGGATAACTTTGATCAAAGAAGTAAGGCTTTGGGTGTTTTGCTAATAGTTTTGGCATAAAGTTCAAACTAACAAAAGGTTTGATATTGTGATCAAATAAGAAATCAAAAATCTGGAATATATAGTTAAAGTTATACTGTGGTTGCCCATCACTGATTTTACATAGCACCATCATACTATCATCAAAGATACCGTGAAATTTGACCATTGTAAAACCCAATTCTTTTGTAGCTAGTAATAATTGTTCTTGCACATCACGACGCATAAGATGTGCGGCTTTGCCAACACTTGTAAGGTTTTTCCAGTAGTGCGTAAATGGGATTGGTGTATAGTCGTTTAGTTTAATCGCGATACTATCTTTTGAACGCGTTGGAATATGGTTTACATCTGGTGTGTCCAAATATTGAAATAAACTTGCAAAGGCATCGGAGTGGGTAAGTTCTGTATAATTGGCAGCACGCTTGATGACACTACTGCGCTCACTTAACATCTTATTCTTTTTTCGAAAGTCACTTAGACTCATATTGTAGATTTTATGCAATTCTCTCGATAGTGATTTTACTGTAGGAAAGCCATTTTTTGTCGCAAGTTCCTGTATGGTTAGATCGGTATGAATCAGATCATGTATCGCATGTTCCAAGCGTACCGAGGAAATATATTGTTTGTAACTTACCCCAACATACTTCTTGAAAAACTTTGATACATAAGCGATGGATAAAAATTCTTTATCAGAAATATCCTGTAGGGATATTTCTTCGGCATAATGTGCGTTAATATAGCGGATGATCGATTCTATGCGCTCATTGTATTTCTCACTACCCGTTTGTTTATTTGTTTCATAACTATAGTTTTCCTGAAGAACATAAATCAAATCGTACAAAAGTGCTTGTAGCTTGGTTTGGTAGTATTCCCCTTTTTTATGATAGACCCAGGCAATTTCAGCTAAATGTTTGATGAGTAAGGCTTTGGCAGTTGCATTGTCTTTGACTTTAAATTCTAGATGTTCCCCTAATAGTGGAATTAAAATATCTCTAGATATTTGAAGCGTGAGTAATAAACTTCCTTCATCCGATAAGACACTATGGCCATAACAAGAGTTAATAAAGGCAAAATCTAACTCTTGTAGTACCGACGTCTTAGAGCCGATGTTGATTTTTGCACTCCCTGAGATTACTAGAATGATTTCAAAGGAGTTATGCCAATGGTTTTGTACGTGTTGTACATTGCTTAAAAACACGCGATAAGGCTGTTTTTCAGTGTAGTTGATATGCTCATAAGTAGCATTGTGTTCGATCATATTTAGTCCCCCTCGAATATAATCATAGGCTCTTTTTTGTCCTTTGTGACGCAGATTATCAATGTAAGCGATATCTGAAATCGCTTGCATAACAAAAAATGCGCGTTTTTATGACAAGAAACGTACTGTTTGCGCTTCCATAATAAAAGTATACTATAGATAGTTACAAAGACAAGGAGAATTGAGAATGAAGCAACATATATTATCAAAGTTTCCATTTGGTTTAACGACACAACAGATTGAAACTGTGGAAACAAAACTAAATAACATGACATTGGATGAGAAATTAGCGCAACTTTTTTGCCTAATCTTATATGACAATGAAAAAGCAGCTCTAGATAAGATCTTAGCATTTGCACCGGGGGGCGTAATGCTTCGCCCTATGGGATGCGAGCAAGCGGTGGAAATCGTAAACTACTTACAAAAACAAAGTAAAGTACCGATGTTTATCGCTGCCAATCTAGAAAAAGGGGGGAGCGGTGTTGTTCATGAAGGAACACAAGTAAATTCTCCTATGGGTATTGCCGCTACACAGGATACGCGTTTCGCAACGGACCTTGGCCATGTATGTGGTGTTGAGGGACAAGCAGTTGGTGTTAACTGGGCCTTCGCTCCGATTGTAGATATTGACTATAACTTTAGAAATCCAATTACGAATACAAGAACCTTTGGAAGTAATCCTAGTAGGGTTGCGGATATGGGTGCTGCCTATATTTCAGAAATACAAAAACACAATGTGGCAGCTTGTGCCAAGCATTTTCCAGGTGATGGAACGGATGAACGTGATCAACACTTGGTAACCGCCTTCAATACTTTATCGGTAGAAGCGTGGAGAGAAACGTATGGAGAAGTTTACAAAGCGGCGATTCAAGCTGGTAGTTTAACGGTAATGATGGGACATTTCCTATTCAAAGCGTATGAAGAAATGATGCATCCTGGTATTCAGGAAGAAGCAATGTTACCTGCTTCCTTAAACCGCGATATCATTGAAACCCTATTGCGTGATGAACTAAATTTTAATGGACTTGTAATTACCGATAGTACTACGATGGGTGGATTCTTAGCAGCAATGCCTCGTGAGCGTGCTGTGCCGTTGGCCATTGCAAGTGGTTGTGATATGTTCTTGTTTAGTTACAACTTAGAAGAAGATTTCAACTCGATGAAACAAGGGTATTTGGATGGTGTGATCACAGAAGAACGCTTACACACTGCCTTAACTCGTGTCTTGGGATTGAAGATGAAGTTGAACTTGTGGGAGGAAAGCGTTGCTTGTCCAACCTTAGAAAACGCAAAAGCGAAAGTAGGAACTGTAAGCTTTGCGGATATCTCAAGTGCATGTCATAAACAAGCAATTACGCTAGTAAAAGAAGAAGCTGGTGTCTTACCACTCGCACCTAAGAAGTATCCAAGGGTGTTGTTGCATGGGATTGAGCCAAGTGATGGTGGGTTGTATGGAAATCGTACCGATTCGGTTGCTTATTTCAAACAACAGTTGGAACAACAAGGATTTGTTGTTAGCTTATTTACACCACACAAAGCAACAGAAGGAAGTTTACCACCGATGAAGTCGATTCTAGAACAGTATGATTTGATCATCTATGTTGCAAATCTTGCGACAAAGAGCAATCAAACAACGATTCGCATTGAATGGATGTCACCGATGGGAGCGAATCTTCCAATCTTTACGCATAGCATTCCAACGATCTTTATCAGTTTGGAAAATCCATACCACTTGTTGGATGCACCGATGGTGAAAACATTTATTAATACGTACAGTAGTAGTAATGAAGCGATCCAACAATTGGTAGAAAAACTAATGGGTCAGAGTAAATTTGTAGGTAAGAGTCCAGTAGATCCGTTTTGTAATCTATAAACAAAAAAAGAGGAGAAGAAAATGAAAACGATGAAAAGAGTAATGAAGCTGATGCTGGTTGCTTTGGTGAGCTTGTCATTAACGGCATGTAGCTCAGCAGGGGATGCAGCACAAAAAGTGATTGGTATTTCAATGAATGCTGCGGATGAGTATTGTACAGCATTATTAGCAGTAATGGAACAAACAGCAAAAGATGCTGGGTATAAAGTAGTAGCTACCAATGCCAATGGTAGTCCAAACAAACAAATCAGTGATGTGGAAAGCTTAGTTGCACAAAATCCAAGTGTAATTATCGTACGTGCAGTAGACCCTAGTGCAAGTGCACCAGCTGTGGAAGCGAGTATGTCTGCTGGTATTAAAACCGTGATTATTGATTTACCTATTTTTGATGCAGATTATACGGTACGATTGACAAGTGATCAAGGGCGCGTTGGTGAATTGATTGGTGAGCATTTAAATGCATGGTTAGCAGAAGATAGCACTCGTGTTGCGAACTTAGGATATATCAAAGGAAACGATATTCCACCTACAGCACCAAGAAGAACACGTTTATTAGAAACAGCAACAGCAGCAAATGAACTTATTACAGCTACAACATCTCCTGATTGGAGTGTATCAGCTGCACAAGCAATTACCAATGACTGGTTATCTGCTTACCCTGAAATGAATGTGATTGCAGCAATGAGTGATGAACTTGCCAATGCAGCGATTCAAGCTTTGATTGCAGCTGGGAAAAATCCTGCTGACTATTTAATCTATGGATGTGATGGTTCTAAAAATGGATTATTAGCTGTAGAGAATGGTGAAATGGCAGCTACTGTTATTACTGATCCAACACTTTGGGGTGTAATGGCAATGGAACTTGCAATTGATGTGGAAACAGAAGCACAAACGTTTGAAGTAAATGCACAAGTGGATGGAACAGATTCTATGGTTCTTGTGACAAAAGATAACGTAAGTGATTATTTAAGTAAATAATATTGTATTAGGAGGAGAGAACCTCTCCTCCTTTCCTATAGGGGGAAGTGTATGGAAACAATTCTAACAATGTCTAATATAAAAAAATCCTTTGGAGGGGTAAAAGCTTTGAAGGATGTCAGTATTGATTTAAGAGCGGGAGAAGCTTTGGCTTTGATCGGTGAAAACGGTGCTGGAAAATCAACGTTAATGAAAATATTATTGGGTATGTATACCAAAGATGCTGGTGAAATGCAATTCAAAGGTAAACCACATACACCAAGTTCACCACGCGATTCCTTAACAGCTGGTATTTCGATGATTCATCAAGAAATTAGTTTGTTTTCGGAATTAAGTGTGAGTAAAAATATCTGGATAGGTCGTGAAGATGACTTTAGTCGTTATGGAATTATCGATGAAAAAAGTGAAATCCGAGCAACGCAAGCGTTGTTGGAAAAACTCAACATCAAACTAGATCCCAAAGCGATTGTATCCAGTTTAAGTATTGCAAATATGCAACTCGTAGAAATTGCGAGAGCGATTTCTTATAACTCCGATATCATCATTATGGATGAGCCTACTAGTGCTTTAACTAATGTTGAGGTTGATCAACTCTTTACTATCGTGCGTGATTTAAAACAACAAGGAAAGAGTATTATCTTTATTTCGCATAAACTAGAAGAATTGCTAGAGATTTGTGATCGTATCACCGTTTTGAAAGATGGATGCTTTGTTGCTACGAAGGATATTGCAGATATCAACAAAGAACAATTGATCGCTCTTATGGTGGGACGTGACTGCTTGGATTTATATCCAAAAGAAGAAGTTGCGATTGGAGATGTCGTATTACGTGTGAACAATCTCTGTCGTAATGGGGTCTTCAAGGATATTTCCTTTGATGTTCATGCTGGAGAAATCGTTGGTTTATGCGGACTAATGGGAGCTGGTAGAACCGAAATTGCACAAAGTATTTTCGGTATTGATCCAAAATGTAGTGGAGATGTCTATATTGATGGAAGTTTAGTTGATATCAAACATACAGCAGATGCCATCAATCACAACATTGCGATGGTAACCGAAGATCGCTTACGTAGTGGTGCGATCCACATGCATTCAGTAAAAAATAATATGTCATTAGCCTATTTAAATACGATTTCTAAATTTGGCTTTGTCAATGTGAAAAAAGAAAAGCAAGATTGTGCGGAAATGGTGCAATCAATGCAGATTAAAATTGCCAATCAAAATCAAAGTATCAATGCGTTAAGTGGTGGAAATCAACAAAAGGTTATCATTGGAAAATGGTTGTTAACCAATCCAAATGTGTTAATCCTAGATGAACCAACGCGTGGGATTGATGTTGGAGCAAAATCGGAAATCTATAAACTGATTGGAGAACTTGCAAAGGCAGGAAAAGCAATCTTAATGATTTCTTCAGAGTTACCTGAAGTTATGGGGATCTCAGATCGTATCCTTGTGGTACATGAAGGAAGTATTACTGGTAGTTTACCAAGAGCAGAGTTCTGTGAAGAACGTCTGATGAAGATGGCATTTGGAATCAAGGAGAGCCTACATGAAAAAATTTAATTCATTACCGATGACAGAGTTTGTCATTAAAAATAAAGCATTGTTTGTATTCTTAATTATATTTGCAATATCAATACCGTTAACACAAGGGTTAATCTTAACACCGTTTAATATTTCTTCCGTTGCACGCCAACTCGTAGCAACAACGATCTTAGCTCTTGGTACGACCATTATCATTGCTTGTGGTGGAGTGGATTTAAGTGCTGGTCAAGCAATGAATATGGTTGGGATTGTTTATGGTTTGTTATCGATTAACTTCCCATTACCAGTCGCGCTATTTGGTGCTGTGATTGTCGGTGTCGCTGCAGGACTCTTAAATAGTTCGATTACGTATAAATTTGATTTACCTCCTTTTATCTTAACGTTAGCAATGGCGCAAGTGTATAAAGGAATTGCTTATCTACTAGTAGATGGTGCAAGTGTAAGTGGATTGAGTGCGCAAGTAAAATACATTGGACAAGGGATGATCTTTGGCGTAGTACCGGTATCGGTTATCATTATGGTAATCTGTATTGTGTTTGTTTACTTGTTAATGATGAAAACGAAATTTGGTCGCCATGCTATTGCTACAGGTGGAAATGAAAATGCAGCCAAAGTGTCTGGTGTAAAAACGAAAAAGATTAAAATCTATGCTTATATGATTGCTGGTGTTTTAGTAGCAATTAGTGCGATTATCTTAACGGGTCGTATGGGTTCTGCTTTACCGAATGCAGCAGATGGAATGGAAATGGATGCCATTGCAGCTGTAGTTATTGGTGGTACTGCTATGAGCGGTGGTAAAATCAATGTTACCGGGACGTTCTTTGGATGTTTGATTATTGTTATCATCGGGAATGTCTTAAACCTATTAGGAGTAAGTAGTTTTTATCAATATATTGCCAAAGGTGTGATTATTGTCTTAGCGATTATTATTGACTCAACAGCTGAAGCATATTTAAACAAACGTGTGAAAGGTGCAAACTAAGATGAAAAAAGCCTTTCCACATGCTGTAGTATTTGATTTGGATGGTGTGATCACCGATACAGCCTTGCTACATTATCAAGCATGGAATATTATTTGTGAAAACCTGGGGTTACAATTTGATGAGACAGTGAATGAACAACTCAAAGGAATTTCTAGAGAAGAAAGTTTTGAGATCATCTTACGACACAATCAAGCTACAGAAAAGTATACAAACAAAGAAAAAAAAGATTTATGTAAAGAAAAAAATATTATCTATGTTGATTTATTAAAACAATTGAGTCAACAGGATATCTTACCTGGTGTAGTTGCTTTCTTAGAACAACTAAGAGCAGCCAACATTCCTACTGCAGTAGCAAGTGCGAGTAAAAATGCACCAGCTATTTTAGAAAAACTAAACCTCTCAAGTTACTTTCAATATATTAGTAATCCAGCGCTCATTGCAAATCCAAAACCTGCACCAGACATCTTCTTGGATTGTTGTAAAGCGTTGGGTGTGGATGCGAAGCACTGTATTGGTGTGGAAGATAGTGATGCTGGAGTTCAAGCAATCAAAGCAGCTCATATGTTTGCCTTAGGTGTTGGGGTAGTAGCTCAAAGCAAGACAAGTCTAGCACCGGATGTAAACCTTGTTTCCACAAATGAGTTACATGTAGACTTGTTTGCTCACTTAGCAAACAACGTATAGTTTATGCCAATTGGAATTATTACCAATTGCTTGAGTGTTTTTCTTGGAGGCTTGCTAGGGGCAAGTGGTTCCAAGTACATTCCAGAGCGATTAAAGACGTGTCTTCCTATTTATTTTGGTTTTGGAGCTATTTGTATTGGAATCATTAAAATACCAGAGCTTCAAAATCTAAGTATTGTTATCTTAGCTTTGATTTTAGGAGCAATCATCGGTGAAGGTTTGTGTTTACACGAACATTTACAAAAGGGGGCACAAACCATTATTGAAAAGTGTAATAAAGTGGCAATGCCACCTGAAAAACTACACTATTTAGTATTAGCTATCGTTGTATTTTGTGCCTCAGGAACAGGCTTGTTTGGAGCAATTCAGGAAGGATTAACCCACGATCCTAGTATTCTGCTATCCAAATCGATTCTCGATTTCTTTACTGCAATGATTTTTGCTTCCATCGCAGGCTATGGTGTTGCCGTGGTTGCAGGCTTACAAGCCATTGTATTTGCATTAATGTTTGTCATTGCTAATCTCTCTGCACCATATCTTACCACCTATATGGTTGGTAACTTTATGGCGGTAGGAGGATTATTAACCTTAATTGTTGGATGTAATATGACCAAAATGGTGAATTTAAAGGTAGCAAATGCCATTCCTGCCTTGTTCATAGTCGTATTATTATCATTAATCTAATATTGCCTAATACATCTTGTTACTCTCCTCCATGTGATTAAAAGTAGTCAAGTATCAAGATTGACTCCATCTGGTTTTCTGCCCACGATGGTCCTATTAGGCAATGTATCATACACAACACATGCTTGCCCTAGCTGATGTGGTTGTAAAGAAAAAACCAAGCAAATTTGCTTGGTTTTACGTATTTTTAGAGTCGTGGTGAACAAGTAGATAAAGTGATAAGATAAATCCAATCAAACCACACAAGGCTGCAAAAGCTAGAGTCATATTTACACCATATTGATTGGTCATCATACCACCAATCATTGGAAAAATAATACCTGGTATACTATAATAAAGCGATACTGCTAACAATAATCCAAGGTTTTTAAGCTTTGTTGGGGATTGTTCGTAAACGATGTTACGAGCTGCAACCATAAACAAGGGACCATGAATAAATTGCACGACACAAATCCATAACATTGCTTCAACACTAGAACATGTTGCGAAAAGTACATATTGAACAAAGATAGCAAGTGCGGATAGCGTGAGAAGTTTATAAGTAGAAAAGTTTCGAAATAACCAAACACCAGCAAGAAAGAGTGGGATTTCCACAATACCTTGTAATGCCCATTTTAATCCGATTTGAGCGGTTGTAGCTTCTAGTTCTAGTAGTTTATCTACAGTAGCACTGTTGTGAGCAGTAATGGCCATTGTTAAGAAGAAGAAACAACATACAGCCATGACATAGGTTTTATTCTGAAGCAAGGATACAATATCCTGCTTCTTTAAGGATACTTTCGCTTGTCGTTCTAAGGTATGGGATTGATCACACCAAGAAACACAAGCCATAAGAAATAAGGTAAATCCTAATATGGCAAGACCAAAGGTACGATAGCCAAATAGGGAGATGAGCTGAGAAAGGATAATACTACCTACACTCCAGCCAAGACTTCCAAAGCTGCGAATAAAGCTAAAGTTAATGCGTAATGTTTCTCCATTGGAATAGAGCCAATTATCTAAGGTTGTGAAGCTCGTGTTTCCAATACCTCCACAAAGTCCAATCAAGATACAGTGCATAACAAACATAGCTGTTTCGTATTGGAAAAAACACATAGCAGCTAGACCACAAATGAGTAAGCTGATTAAGAAGAAGCGTTTTACTTGTTGGTGACGATCTGAGAGATAGCCCATATACAATTGAATCAAGATAGCACAAATAGAGGCAAAGGATAATAAGAATCCACGTTGTGCAGCATTGTAACCCAATGCACTTAAATAAGGAACAAACTGTGTTGATACGGCAGCAAGGAAAATATAAGCAATAAAATATACAAAACTAAATTTAGCGATATGATGTTTGATGTTCATAAATACCTTCCAATCTTTACTAGGATATTATACACACAAAATTACATACTATGTTTATAAAATAGAAAAACTTTGGTAAACAAAGATTGTTTGACTTGTTTTCGTTTCAATAGTTGCAGTATACTGAGGTTTGTCTTAAAATAGTAAAGTAGGTTAAGAGGAGAAATGGCTATGAGAATGTTATTGGTTGTTATCAACGAAGCGGATCAAGAAGCGGTGTTATCACAAATATCAAAACAGGGGTATTTCTCTACGGTACTTTCCACAACAGGGGAGTTTATGCGTTATGGGAATGCTACTTTTATTGTAGGGGTTGAAGATTATCGAATCAATGATATTGTGGATATCATTGATGGTTATGCACAAAGTATGATCCATCAAGAATCTGGGGAGAAATCAAAAGCATCCATCTATATCTTAGATATTGAAAAGTATCTCAATGATTTTGTTTGTGATATAAAATAGAGAAAATTAACAAAAAAAATGAATCCAAAAAATTCATTTTTTTATTAAAAATAGGCTTGCATGAAATCCATAGCTATGGTATTATTATTAGGCAATGTCACTTGGCTCGTTGGAGAAACGGTTAACTCACTTGCCTTTCACGCAAGCATTCACGGGTTCGAACCCCGT
>JBOFMT010000059.1:0-3113 GCA_051658525.1 Erysipelotrichaceae bacterium
AAACTCCCACAAACCTGACAAGGTTTACCAACAACAAGTTCACTCGCTAATTCACCTGCAATATTACTTTGATAAGCAACAACCATATCATCATACCGGCTTTGTTGCTTGCTTGTACTAGACTTCGCATTCAGGTAAGCCTTTGTTGTGGTTTTTAACGTTTGCACTTGTTTTAACACGGCACTTACCCAAGCTGATTCTAACGCCTGTTGTTGTACAAGTGTTGCTTGATAGCTATCCCATCTAGCAATCGATGCTTGCACGTGTTCCAACGTTGTTTGTTTTTGCGCTATCGTATTCCACTCTTCCGCTTTCGCTGTTTTTTGTGCCTCTAGTTGTGCTTGTTTGTCCGCTAGTGTTGTCTGCTCACGAAGCAGGTCACCAAGCAGTTTTTGTTTGTTTGCTAGTGTTTGTGTTTCTAGTTGAAGTCTTTGATAAGGTTGAACTAGACCAAATACCTTAGTACTATGTTCTAAGACTTGTTTTGCTTGTTGTATCGCACTCGCTTGTTGTGATAGTGTATTGACACTCTCTTGTATGGTTTGTTGTTTTACTTGTAAATCGACTAGCGTATCACAATAAACTTTTTGAATTTCTAGGCTTCTTAGTCTTGTTTGATTCCCATCATACTGCTTTTTTAGTGTGTCGATTTCTTGTGAGAGATGATCACTCGTGTCTCGAGCAATGCCTAGCACGCGCGCATCTTCCACATCCATGTCTTGAAGTTGTGCTTGCAACCTTGGTTCTTCGATACTAAAGAAGCGTTGCATCATCGCTTTCCTAAGCTCTTTTTTTCCACTCACTTGATTGCTGATTTGTCTATTTTCTACTTTAATTCGCTCTACAATACTTGTATAAATTTGTGTATCAAATAAGCGCATAAAAATAGCTTCCCGCTCATTGGAATTACTACTAATCAGTTTACGGAATTCATTTTGAGGTATCATTACCAGTTGCTTAAATTGGTCTGGTTCTAAGCCCAATAAACTCTTTACTTCCGCATTAACCTTACTTACACCTTCTATTGGATTACCTTGTGGAAATTGAAGGGTAGCATTTGGTTTTTCATCTACTGTTTTATCCCCACGTTTTGCGTTTCGTGTATAGAGGGGGTTACGTTCAATCGTATAGGTTTGATTCCCCAAAGCAAAGGTAAAAACTACCTTTGTTTCTTCACTTGGATTAGCGTAGTTACTACGTAACGTTGTTGCTTCTCGTTCTTTATTGGTACTCTCCCCAAACAACGCAAAGAAGATCGCATCAAAGATACTTGTTTTCCCAGCCCCGGTTTCCCCCATAAGCAAGAAAAGCGAATCAGATTGCAATTTTTCAAAGTCTATTTCATGTTTTCCCGCAAAGGTAATAAAATTTTCTAGTTCTAATTTTATCGGTCTCATTACATCATCTCCTTTTGCGTCGCTTCTATGATCTTCTTCATTTTACTCATCATCTCATCACTTGGTTCTGCTTGTTTTGTACTACGATAAAAGTCCTCAAACATTTCCAGAGGTGAAATGTTTTTTCTTGCCACCACTTGATCATGTTGTAACACGGTTTCATCTTTGGCTTTCTCATACTCTAACAGTTTTGGAAAGATGGCTTTTAAGCGATCAAATGGCTGGTGAAGACTAGTCGTATCCAATAATTCTACTCGCATAAAATTAGGATTATCTTTCCCACTATACATAGCTTCAATATTTGCCATCGTATCTTTTATTGTTTGAAAATCGGTCTTAATCTTAAATTCGATGAGTTTGGTTGTAATGTTACCTTCCCCATCTAGTTCCACAAGTGTCATTCCCTTCTTTTGTTTCTCTTCTCTAAAGCTATACTTCAATAAGCTCCCACTATATCTTACCTTTTTACATCCCACAGGTTGTGGTGCATGTAGATGTCCTAGTGCTGTATAGTTGAAGTGATCAAATAAGGTATAAGACACTGCATCAACACCACCAACCTCACTATCACTGCGTTCTAGTTCTTCTTCACTGTTGTTGATGACTAGACCATGAAACAAGCTCACACTACGACGATTGTCTTCGTAAGGCAGAGATGCTAAGTAGGTTTTCCATAAACCATTTGCACTTTTATCCGGTGCATTTGGAAACAGATGACGTAAGGTACTCAAATAGGCAAAAGGAATTGGATAAAAATCCACAGGACCAAACGCATCCTGAACCGTGATTGGTTTTACTGCTTCAATATCACTTACAATATGGTAATTAAGTCGTGAAAATAACTCACTCCCAAATCCCAATCGTTCTGCAGCATCATGGTTTCCTGGTATCGCAATGACACATACATTTAAGTCATTGATTAGATTCGCTAAAATATCATTTAAGTAACTCACAGCTTCTGGATGTGGAATGGAACGATCGTAAATGTCACCAGCAATAAGTAATACATCAACCGCTTCCTCTTTGATGGTTTGATATAACTGTGTAATTACATGTCGTTGCTCATCCAGCATACTAACATTGGCTATTTTTTTACCGATATGCCAATCGGCGGTATGTAGTATTTTCATGTCGACCTCGTTTCTAGTTTATTACTAGTATCATATCATATCTTGTCTTTACGCGTTCACTAAGTTAAGAACCATATACAAACGGTGTTTGTTCTAAGAGTTGGACCACTTCTTGTTCACTACAAGTAAGTTGTTGTTTACTCACAATGCATTCTCCATCACAGCGTAAACAAGAGTGAAATGCGAAACTGTTGGCCTGCTGTTTGGATAATAGGGTTGTGGCATTGCACTGAAGGCATGTTTGTTGGTAAATCGTTATGTTCATAAGACACCTCGTTTCTTAGTTATAGTCTACACGCACAACAAACATCAATCATGTATAAAATAATAACTTTTTGTCCTACTTCCTTTTCCTAGGTCTTTTTCTAAATAATTTATATTATATTTGACTAGTTAAATACTTTGTCTATGAATTTTCTTCTCGCTAGAATACTACAATCGTTCTACAAGCTTTCCCTCAATTTGTACTTTATACTAGTTACAAAGTTTGTATGAGGAGGAAAAAGAAGGAACAAACGAATCGAAGTACTAGAAGGAATCTTAGCCATTGATTCCAGCAATGGCAGCGAAGCACTCGTTTCAAACT
>JBOFMT010000060.1:0-51403 GCA_051658525.1 Erysipelotrichaceae bacterium
CTGTACAATTTTTAAATGCACGCTCTTGTTACGCTTGGAAAGTGAACATGGTATTCCTCGCTATCACTTCGATACTTTGGTTCATGAAGCCCTACATACATTAGAAACGGGACGTGGAACCTACTACAATGCAAGCAAAGACATTGCTTTTGAAACAGCGATCAGAGCCGATTATGAGGTCTGGGTAACAAAACAAGCTTCCAGTCTTTTTCCCCTAACGCAATACCTTGATGATCTTCGAGAAAGCTTTGCAGTTCTAGCAACACGATTTTTACTTTATCCAGATATTGTTGTTGTACAGATGCCACATACCTATGATTTTTTCAACCAACTCTTTCAAGAGGAAGATCTCACACTGTTTCAAACCTCACAATAACAAAGGATTCAGCCAATGAAAGATATTTTTTTCACTTGATAAAATTTTAACAATCATGTATAATTGTGATGTATTTACTGTCAATATCTACATAAATACGGTTAGAACAGGGGGGCTCCCAATGAATTTTAGATATCCATTTCAACGCATTGAAGCTTGTCCTTCTATGCTCTCGTTTGATAAATTACAGTTTCGCGTGATCGCTTGTGGGAAGTGGTCAAGCAAACAAATAACACAGATACAAGATCATAACCTTCCCTATTACCGGATGGTTTATGTCCTAGCAGGAGCTTGTAGTTTTCTAAACAAAGCTGGGACTATACACGCACAAAAAGGTGATAGCCTTTTATTGACACCACATGCATCCTATGTTCCAGTTGATGTTCACAAACAAGCTACGTTTTATTATGTCTATTTCGAATTGCAACCAGCAAATCGTCACAAAGAGTTTAATGTTGCTTTCGAAGACGCTCCTATTTTTGCTTGCAATGGCTGTGAAATTGGAAACTTAGTGGAACATATTAGTTTTGAGGTTCAACAAGCACAATATGGCTACCAATCGATTTGTAATAGTCTATTGCGTATTATCTTACTACGTTTGTTACGTTCAAGAAAAGAAATTACTAAACGTCCCAATCAACAAGTGCGCTATAGTAGCAAAGAGGAACTGGTACACCATGCAATTTATTATATCGAACAAAATATTCACGGTGTGCTAAAGGTTACCGATATCGCTAGCGCCATCGGTATTACACCAAACTATTTGTACAAACTGTTTGTCCAAGAATATCAAATTAGTATCCAAGAATATATCTTGCAAGAGAAGATCAAACGTTCCTTGCAATTGTTGGAAAACCCGGAATTTAATATCAAAGAAATTGCCAATGAATTAAGTTTCTCATCACAAAACCACTTTTCTAATACATTTAAACGATATATGAATATATCACCTACAAATTTTAGAAAAAAACAGTGGAATAATACGAATTTAAGCTAATTTTTGTTTGTACTATCGTTTTTTAAGACTTATAATATACATATAAGTCTTTTTTTCTATATCTGTATAACGTAATGATTCACACTTCACTAAATACATGAATAAAGGAGGTTTCCTATGTTTAACCGTGCACTGTATGAAGAAAATCAATCGTATATATTAGAAGCCCTCAAACAACAACATGCGAGTAGCAAGTTGTATTTCGACCGCCATAATTATCCTTTGGTTGTATATCATTTGTCGAATTTATGTAAGAATAGAGAACAACAAAGCGATGAATTTTACGCAATCGCTTTTTTAAGCATGGCCAATGCGCTCGTTGCTAACAACAATGACTATGAATCAATTTCCGTATATTTAGAGTGTTTGACACTTCCTTATTTTCATAGCAATACCAAATTACGTTTTTGTATCTACATGCAATTGTTACATATCGCACTTAAGAAAGAAGATTTATTCTTCATTGAACTGTATATGCACAAGTTGCACAAATATCACTTTGCAATTGATGACGATAGTGAATTGCAATTGTTGTACGATTATTTGAACTTGTCGATTGAAATTTATAATAATCCCGAACTCAATTCTTCGCAATTGCGTATCATCAATACGATGTTAGCACAGTGTAATGGCAGCCTTAGTATTACTGCAATCGAGGTGGGAATGTATTTAGAAACCTTACTCGGTTCCTTCTTTTATCGTACCCACGATTACGAAGAGAGCCTGCAACACTACTCCCAAGCACTAGCCTTTGCTACAACCTTTGCAGACTTACCATACATCACAACCATTACCCACGAAATTTCAAAAAACTACGAGGAAATGAACAATAAACTCATCTCTTTGGATTACTATAAAAAATACTACAAAGCTAGACAAATGCAAACACGTAAGTTAAACATGGATATTTCCGATTACATGATGGAGACCTTACAAATTGAGCGAGAAGAACAAAACATTCTAGATACGCGCATGCGAACTGCACATTTAGATGTGCATGCAAATCTAGATCGCTTAACCAACGTCAATACAACGATTTGGTTTCAAGAACTCTTAGCAAGAGAAAAAGCAAATGCCAATGACAATACATTGCCAGTAGCCATTCTCTACATCGATGTGGACTGGTTCCGAGCTTACAATGATCATTATGGACATATCAAGGGCGATAATGTTTTATCAGAACTTGGATTTACCTTGCGAAATTCGATTGACTTAAGCTTACATAGTCTAGCACGTGTGAGTGGTGACTGTTTTGCCATTTATTTAAGAGACATCAACAAAGAAGATGCCATTATTACAGCAAAACAAATTCTATCCAACGTACGAAAATTAGATATTGAACATCGTGTTAAGAAAAGTTTAAACATTTTAACTGTTAGCATTGGTGTCAGCAGTGGATTTGCAAAAAACGCTCCTATTATGTTCCTTCAAGCAAAAAAAGCAATGGAAGCCTCGAAGCGAAATGGAAAAAATCGAGTAACTTATACATCCGAGAAGGGAGGTGTCTAGTATGCAACTTTACAATACGACACATTTTATTCGCTTATTGGAAGATTGGTCACAACCTACTGATGTATCAAAGGAAATCAATCACATACTTCCCCTGATTGAAGCTAGTTTACTTGAAGCCGACTTAACCTTAGAAAACAAAGCAGCACGGTTATACGCCTTAGGGTTACATGCTTTAAAATCATCAGACTTCCCTAAAGCCGAGCATCTACTAGGGGAATCCTTGACTATTGCAATCGATAAAAAACTACCAATTTTAGAAGGTAAATGTCGACTTAAACTTTCGGAATGTGCGTATCTACAACACGATGTTGAACCACTGAGAACAAGTGCAGCTATCATCCGCGAGCTATTTCTTCAACAACATGATTATGAGTCGCTTGCCTATTATTATCTTGAAGTGTTACGGATATCAAGACTAGAGCTTACCGATTTGCATTTTCACGAACTTCTCGCTTATGCCATCAAATATACAAACCTGAATAAGACGGAACGCAATACTCAATTTTACATTGCGCTAGCGATGCAAAGTGATATGATGAGCAAAGACTACATTCGCAGCATTTTCTTTTATTTAGAAGCTAAAAAATGGGCAATTCAAGTAAATAACGGACCTATGATATCCTACATTGACTTCTTTATTGGGAAAATGTTCTTTAACATCCAACGCTTCTATCAAGCAATCCAATATTTTAAACGCGCGATTTCTCAAACTGGATATGAACAATTGAGTTTTAGAATGCGATTCTATCCAAGAATCTTCATCGCTGCTTGCATGGTTGAGCTTTCCAATTATCAAGAAGCAAAAGAATTGGTACAGTCTTTGTATGAAATAGCAGAAACTGCAGATCAAGATGAGCAAATGTATCACGTAATGTTGACGGGAATTGCGGCAGAAATTGCCTTACGAACCAATCAAGACTTAGCTGGTGCAGCGGAAAAAATCGAATATTGCTACGCTTCCTATCAAAAAAATCCAAGCAATTATTTGGTGGATTTTTATCGACAAATTTGTATTTTACGCTATGGTGATTTGTACTTTAAAAAAGAAGATTTCGCCTATGCCCTACACTACTATAAACAAATCATTACACTAGAAGATTCAACTGCTTGGCATCGAAAAGATGCCTTTGAGCGTTTGGCATTAACGTATGAAGCTTTAGGTGATTACAACCAAAGTTTACGTATGTATCAAAAAGCCTTTGAGGCAAACGAACAAATAGACTTGGCAAATGATACCAAACGTTATAATTTGAATTTTGATCAGTTCTTAGCTCAAAATGACCGTTTCTTCTACCAATTAACAAAAGAAGAATCCATTAAGTTAGAACCTTATATCGATTCGGAAACCTCACTCTACAACGAAAGTTTGTTGCATAGCTACATCAATTTCCACAATGAAACCGTGTTACGTAAAGCAATTCCATTAACCGTATTACACTGTGATGTCGATTACTTCAACAACTATCGTGACTTCTATGGTGAACAAGAAGCGAGTAATGTTTTGAAACTTATTGGAAAGATGATTCTACACACGGTAAATGATTACACGACAAAAGTAATTCATCTACCTGGAGATGATTTCCTTGTTTTGCTTGAGGATGTTACAATCGAACAAGCACAAACAATTGCACATCAACTCCTACTCAATTTAGAACGGATGGAAATCATTCATGAAGTTTCCCCAATTTCAGAAATCGTTAGTATGTGTATCGGAATAGCAAGTGAAAACTCAAAATCACTCGCAAACTATCACTCGATTCTAGAATCAGCATTTGATGCGGTAAAAGCCATTAAAGATACCACGACCAAAACAAACATCGCAAAAGTAAATTAGATAACAAAAAAGAAGCATCATTAGATTGCTTCTTTTTTCGTATGAACTGTAGTTTGTTTTACTTCACGAGTCGTTACTTCTTCAATCACATAACGAATTACGCAGTCCGGTAACCACCTTTTTAATGTAAGTAAGGTTGGAGCACCACCTCCAACAGGATAGCGTAGCTTCGGATTGGAAGTTATGGAGGCTTGATAAATCGTTTTCGCAACCTTTTCGGGAGCATCAGCTCGTTGTGAAATTCCTTGCATGCGTAAAGATACCCGATCTACATAAGCTTGATAGGCATCCAAGACCCTCGTATCAACTTTTGAGTCTAGGCCAAAGCGCGTTTGAATTGCACCTGGTTCAATGAGCACGACTTTGATATGAAAAGGAGCGAGCTCATAGCGTAAACTTTCCATTAATCCTTCTATAGCAAATTTACTTGCATGATATAAGGAGTACAAAGGAAAGCCAATCCGACCAGCAACCGAACTTACCGTGATAATAACACCTGATTTTTGTTTACGCATCAATGGTAATACTTCCCGTGTAAGTTTCATAACTCCGAAAACATTGGTAGCAAACTGACGTTCTATTTGCTCATTTGTGGCACCTTCAAATACCCCCAACAAACCATAACCAGCATTATTAACAAGCACATCGATGCGACCAAATTGTAGTTTGATTCGCTCAACACAAGCATGAATACTATCTTGACTAGTCACATCAAGTTGATCCACTACAATATTTTTGTGAACAAGTGCATTTGTTTGTAGCTGAGGAGCACGCATGGTAGCAACTACCTGATAGCCTCGCTCTGCATAATACATTGCAGTTGCACGACCAATTCCACTACTCGTACCAGTAATTAATACTACTTTTTTCATATATCCACCTCTCATCTTTTTTTCATGATAGCATAGATACTAGGACAATGATATTTGAACGATAAAAAAAACAGCCTAAGCTGTTTAAATTTTAGAATTGGGGCGACCGATGGGGATCGAACCCACGAATGACGGGACCACAACCCGCTGTGTTAACCACTTCACCACGACCGCCAAATCTATAGCAACTTTCGATTGCTTATACATTATATATGAAAAAGAGCAGCTTGTAAACCCCTTTTTTACACTTTTTACACTTTTTTCAACCACAAGGTTCTTGCATTCTGCCCCCCCCACAAGATAACGTTATGCTATCAACAATCTATGTGAAAAACCACTGTGTTCCGTGGTCAAACCTTATTGTCTTTTTATCCGTTTACGTGTATAATTTTATGGAGGAGTGATATCATGAAAAAAATTGCATTACTATGTGATTCATCAGCGGATCTATCAAAAGAAGAAGCTGCACAATTAGGCATTCATGTGTTGCGTATGCCTGTTATTGTAGATGGGGTAGAATATCAAGAAGCTGAAACGATAACTACAGCTGAAGTTATGAACCATCTGAATCAAAACCATAAAGTAACAACAACACAACCGAGTATGGGCGAATTTGTATCTTGTTTTGATCGATTATTAGGAGAGTATGACCAAATTTTGTATTTCCCTCTTTCCAAAGAATTGAGTGGAACATGTGCCAGTGCAATGCAAATTGCGAAAGACTACAACAATCGTGTATGTGTCATTGAATCAAAATTCGCATGCCAACCCATCGTTGTTATGATGTTGTGGGCAAAGGAAATGTTGGCCGCAGGGCACGCTCCAGAAGCCATTAAGAAAGAAATCGAAGAAAATGGAGAGTTGTATGCCCTCCTAATCCCAAAAACACTACAAACCCTTAAAAATGGGGGACGTATTTCAGCTGCTGCAGCTGCACTTGGTGGATTATTAAAAATACAACCTATTCTTACTGTTGAGAATGGTGCTATAGATGTATTTGATAAAGTTCGTACACTAAAGAAAGCTTATCGTGTTGCAATGGAACACATCACAAATGTGGACGATAAAGATGCGTACGATTGGATGATCATTCATATTAATAACGAAGAGGTTGCCTTGCAACTACGTGAAGAATTAATGGAAATCACAAACCAAGAAGTTCGTTTAACGCAGTTCCAATCGGTCATTGCCGCCCATACGGGTGATGGGACCATCGGAATGGGACGTATTAAAAAAGTTAATTTATAAAATGCTCACTGCTCGCGCATGTGAGTTTTTTTTATATGTCTTATATCGTTATTACGATTGTGCAGAACATGATTTGCCAACTATTGTCCATAACTTGCTAGTTTTTCCCAAACTTTACTATCCCATAAAATTTGACTCTCCTGTTCATCACTTTGTATGCTATTACTTGGATATACATCGAGTGAACCTAGTGTATCAATGATTTTTAATTGATTTACAATACTTTCATGAACCGCAAGAATCATAATCTTAGGACTACCTGAGTATCCAACATCCGCTACTCCTTTTCCCTTTGCATCACGAATTGCTAGAATGCGTACTTGAGCAACTATTTTATCAACGACAGGAACTTGGTTACGGTCAAAAAAACTAGCATAAACATCGATATACTGCCCTTCCATTAAGGTATTCCCACTTGTTTTCACGACATCAACGGGAAGTGTAAAGGCAACTTGTTGCTCACGAAGTTTTAATTCGGGAAAATCTGGTAAATCACTACTTTCCCATAACGTATGTAAATAATAAAAAGAACCTTGAGGAATACTCATTTCTATTTCGGTATACTTACCGATGATTTCCTCTTCTAATAAGGCAGTATTGCTGTCAATAAAACTGCTAGGTACTTCTTTCCAGGTAATCATCGAAGCTTCTATTTTAGTTCTTGGAGCAATATTTTGATTCGCAAATGGAACTTTGATCAAATCCAAGCGCGTATGTACTCTCCATTCCACAAGACTAACTCCCGCAATAATTAAAACAAGCAAACACAGTACAACACTAATTTTCTTTTGCATTCGGTTTTCCCCTCACCTATTCTAGGACGTAATTGTACTTTTCTACGCTTACGCTTCTTAGGATTTCCCTTATTATTAGAGCCATACCTTTGATATTCCTAACAATTGAAAAAAAAGATTGTAAGTTTTCTTATTTCGGGTAATAATGAAAGTAATGAGGAAAGGGGTATCCTATGATTGGTTTTTTTGCAGCCTGTTTAACAACCATCTCCTTCGTACCACAAGCCGTTAAGGTTATCAAAACCAAAGACACATCTGGCATTAGCCTACTAATGTATTCCATGTTTGTCGCTGGTGTTGCTATGTGGATCGTACATGGTTATATCCAACAGGATTATGCACTGATCGGTGCAAATATGATTACATTGTGTTTGGCAAGTATTGTCTTAACCTATAAACTGAAGTATAAATAAAGCCCAAGATTACTTGGGCTTTATTTATATCATTTTTTCTAGAATACGATCCAATCGCGCTGTAAACGGCTTCTTTTGCTTTGCTTGTTGAGCAAAATCTTCATTTCCCTGTTTCAAGGCCTCTTCGTAATACCAACATTTATATTCTAGTGTTCGCTTCACTTCTTCTAGCGCTGCAATTTGTTCCTCTACTTGATCCAATTGATCGACAAAAAGCTGTTTGCGTAAAGCATACGTTTCTTTTCCTTGTGCGCACCAAGTCATAAATTGCTTGATTTCCCGGATCCCCAACCCCGATGCTTTTAAACATTCAATCATATGTAAGGATTCCAAATTCGCTTCATTAAACATTCGTTGCCCAGAGACGCGCATTAAATTTGGTAGTAATCCTTCCTGATCATAATAACGCAGAGTAGAAATCGGTAATTGAAACATTTTTGATACTTCTCCAATTGTTAACATTATTGCTCCTTTCGCTTATTTTTCATAGGTTTCACTTGACCTAAAGTCAACTTTAGGTGTTATTGTTATTGTAACAGGGAAATTGTTTGCTTGCAAGCAGTCCTACCTGAATGTACAAACTACAAAAAAGGAGAATTTATGTTAGGAAACTTTACGTATTGCAATCCAACCAAATTACATTTTGGTCCAGATGCAGTAACATCACTGCATGCTGAATTAGCACATGTAGGTCCACGTATTGCCTTAGTCTATGGTGGAGGTTCGATAAAAAAACTAGGTATTTATCAAGAAATCGTTGAAATCTTACATGCGAATAACAAAACAATTGTTGAAATTGAAGGCGTGATGCCAAACCCTACCCTCGATAAATTGTATGAAGGGATAGCCATTGTAAAAGAAGAGCCCGTTGATTTTATCTTAGCCGTTGGTGGAGGAAGTGTCATCGACTATGCAAAGGCCTTGTCGGTTAGTATCCACTGTAAACAAGATCCATGGGATACCTATTTTGTGCGCTTTCTAGAACCCACTTGTGAGATTGTTCCAGTAGGATGTGTACTTACTATGGTAGGAACTGGTTCTGAAATGAATGCTGGAAGTGTCATTACCAATACAAAAACCAATCAAAAAATTGGACATGTTTTCCAAGATCCTGCAATTATGCCACGTTTCGCGATTCTAAATCCAATGTATACGTTAAGCTTACCTCCCTATCAGATGGTTGCTGGTTGGTATGATATTTTCAATCATATTTGCGAACAATATTTCAGTGGAAGTGACACCAATGTTAGTGATGACATTAGTGAAGCGTTAATGCTAGCACTCATTCGCGATTCTCGCATCGCTTTAAAAGAACCCCAAAACTATGAGGCCAGAAGTAATATTATGTGGACATCAACGTGGGCACTCAACACGTTAACACACCAAGGAAAACCTGGCGACTGGATGGTTCATATGATAGGACAAGCTATTGGAGGAGCCTGCAATGCGACGCATGGTATGACGCTATCGGCTGTATCTCTTTCCTACTATCGCACCATTCTTCCTTATGGGTTACCAAAATTCAAACGCTTTGCACAACGCATTTGGAATGTTGCATCTGATGAAATGAGTGATCTAGAAATTGCACAAGCAGGTTTGAATCGAATGGAAGCATGGATGTGTGAGCTTGGTCTTATTATGGATATCACTACACTTGGCATTCAAGCAAGTGACTTACCTGGTATTGTCGAACATATCCCATGCTTAGAAGGTGGATACCATACATGTACGAAAGAAGAACTACTGAAAATATTAGAAAACGCAAGCAAGTAATTACTTTTCTCGCTTTGATTTTTATGATGTTCTTACTACCATCCTGTACAATTCACTCCCCAACCTCACCTGTTGAGCCACCAGCAGCCCACACAGAGACAAGTGAGTCCATGATGATCCAACTTTACTTGGACAATCAACCCATTGCTGTAGTATGGGAAACATCGCAAGTTGCACTAGAACAGCTACTAGACTATGTATCTCTACATCCCATTAACCTTGAGCTAGAGGACTATGGAAATTTTGAAAAATTAGCTCTACTTCCTCTTTCCTTAACAACCAACAATACGCAAATCACTGCATTGCCTGGTGATATTATACTCTACCTTGGAACGACCATTTGTTTGTATTATGATACTAACACGTGGAGCTACACAAAACTTGGTCGGATGGAAGAAGATGCCATTCCCCGATTAAAACAGGCGACAACCCTTGAACTTCGAGCAATACCTAAGCAATAAAAAAAACTATCACTTTTGTGATAGTTTTTTACTTTATTTTTTTAATGTAATGACGCTACCATCTGGTCCTGGTGTTGCAGCCAAATAGTCAATAATCGCAGTACGTGCATCAGCTTTGCTTGGTTTACATAAAGAAACAGCATCTGCCTCTTTCGCAACCAACGCCTCTGCAAGTCCAGAACATCCTGGGTAACCACAACCACCACAGTTATAACCTGGCAACATCGTAGTAACTTGCTCTACACGTGTATCTACTTCTACCTTTAGTACTTTGTCAGCAAATCCCAAACCAAGTCCTAAAAGAGCACCCAATACAAGCATCATAAGTACAGCGGAAATCATTTCGTTCATTGTCTTTCTCCTTACCTTATTCGTTGTGTGTTGGATTGTTTCCACAAGAATGGTCATGACAACCATTACAAGCGGCCTTCAAATCCTCACATCCAGCAGGAACTGGTGTTTTGTGATTCAAATGATATAACAATGCATACACCCCACCGATCACTGCAAAGAACAATGTTGCATATACGTATTGCATCTTAAACCAAACCAGCTAAGCCTGAGAATGCCAAAGCCATAATTCCAGCTACAATCAAAGCAATTGGATTTCCAAGGAACGCTTTTGGCGTGTCGCTTGCATCCAAACGCTCACGAATTGTAGAGAAAATATACAATACAAGTGTAAATCCAACTGGAACAGCAATAGAGTGTACCAACATCTCAGTAAAACCAAATCCTTGTTTGATATTTTCTAATGCTACATACAATACAGCACAGTTTGTTGTAATCAATGGTAAGTAAATACCTAATGATTTGTATAGTGCTGGTGACATTTTTTTGATGATCATTTCAGTTAATTGTACCAATGATGCAATGACTAAAATGAACGTAATCAAGTCCATGAATTGAAGTCCTAGTGGATCCAAAACAAAGTTATACAACCCGTAAGTAACAAGAGCTGAAGCAACAACAACAAATGTTACTGCTCCCCCCATACCCAAAGCTGATGAAGATTTTTTGGAAACACCCATAAATGGACACATACCCAAAAATTTATTTAAGATGATATTGTTGATCAATACCGCTGTAATAAACAGTGTAAATAGTTCACCCATTAGTTAGCAGCCTCCTTTGCTTTCGCTTTGTCTTCTGCACGTGTTTTCATAGCACTTACAGCAGCAGCAATCAGTGCAAACGTAATGAAAGCACCAAATGCTTGACCAAAGATTGAAATCGTGTACGCTTCAGGAATCAACGTGATTGAGAAAATTTCAGCTCCCGTAAATGGGTTCAATAAATTTAAAATCCCTGTTGATAAGATTTGACGAATACTAGAAAGAATTACCAAACCTACTGTGTATCCTAGACCCATACCCAATCCATCGATTGCAGAATCTAAAACACCGTTTTTTGAAGCGAACGCTTCGGCACGTCCTAAGATGATGCAGTTAACTACAATCAAAGGAATGAAGACACCAAGTGCTGCATCCAAAGATGGAGCATACGCTTGAATCAACATTTGCGCAATTTTTACAAGTGTCGCAATAACTACGATGTAAACAGGAATACGAATTTCTGTTGGCGTAATCTTACGAATTGCGGAAATAATCACATTACTCATGATCGTTACCAAAATAACGGCAGCTCCCATTCCCAATGCATTATTTAAAGTTGTTGAAATTGCTAGTACAGAACAAAGTCCCAAGTACAAAGCAAATACTGGATTTTCACGGATGAAACCTGCCGTGAAGTTTTGTTTACGGTTCATTTGCATCCCTCCTATTCAGCCAACGCTTTCGCTACGACTTTAACTGCATTCATTGCAGAAGTAGACGAAATCGTTGAACCAGAAATCACATCAACTTCTAGATCCATACTTACACTTTGACCTACAAATTGAGATGTAAAACTTTCTTTTGAAATTTGACCACCGTATTCTGGTGTATCGTTATTTTTTGTAACTTTAAATGCAGTAATAACTGCATCTGCATCAACCGTAATGTCGATTGTATTTCCATCTGGATAGAAACCTTCTACCCAAACCGTATACGTTGTCGTTCCATCACCATTGTCAACAGTATTTTCTAACGTTCCATATTCTTTTTCAACCGGTGCACCAGGTTCGCCTAATGTTCCATAGTTTTCACTCCAGTGACTAGCCGCAATATCCAAAGCAGTTAAGATAGCTTTACTAGAAACCGTTGCTCCACCAATCGTATCGAATGGTGTATTAACTGGTTGTCCAACCAATGAATTTGTCCAGCTTTCTTCTGCTACTTTAGAACCGATTCCTGAAGTTTCTTCATGGTCTAATACTTTGTATCCTGAGATACTTCCAGCACTATCCAATCCAACAAGGAAAGTAATTGTATTTTTGTAACCCATGATTTCCATTTTATAAACGGTAGCATCAGCACTTCCGCTTACACTAAAGATACCAAGGATTGCTTTATCCGCTCCAGAGAATTCTTCCGCAGCAAATGTTGCTCCTGGATACAACTCACTTAAAGATTGTTTTTCCACAGCAATTTTATTTTCTTCGATGATCGGAGACGTTACGGTATTAACCGCAGCCAACGCACCACCTGCTAAGGCACTAATAAGTGCCAAGAACATTGTTAAATGTAAGATTTTTTTCATGTTGGCCTCCTATTAATTCCCTAATTGATTTACAACTTCCAAAAGTGCACGAGCAGCGGATTTTGAAGAAACGGTAGTTCCTGTAATCGCATCTACTTCAAGGTCAGCCGAGATTGTTTGTCCTACGAACTGAGATGTAAAGTCTTCTTTTGAAATTTGACCACCATATTCTGGTGTATCACTATTTTTCGTTACTTTGAATACGGTAATTACATTATCAGCATCCAAGGTAATCGCAAAGGTATTTCCTTCTGGATAGAATCCTTCTGCTAATACCGTGTATGTCGTTGTTCCATCACCATTGTCCACTGATTCAATAAACTCAGCAGTTAAACCACTTACCGATTCTGGTGTTAATGGACCAACTACTTCAGGTTCTGGTTCTGGAAGTGTAGCTGCTACCATTGTATTAGCACCAACCAAAGTTAAACCAAGTCCAACAAGGAATACAGCAGAAGTAGCAATGATTGCTTTTTTCGCTGTCTTTACTTGTTTTCCATCCAATAAACGTTCGATCATTGGTGTTAACATATTCATCAATAAGATTGCGAACAATACACCTTCAGGATAGTTCCCCAATAAACGAATCAAAACTGTAATAATACCAGCACCAACTGCAAAGATCACACGTCCTGCAGCACTTGTTGGAGATGTTACTGGATCTGTCATCATGAAGACAGCACCAAACATCAAACCACCAGTTGCAATGTGAACCATTGGATACCAGAAAATACCAAACATTTCATAAGATGGTACACCGCGGAATATTGCTACCCCAAGTGTAAGTGCAAATACCGTAGCTACGTACATTACTGGTAAACGCCAGTCTAGTACTTTACGGTAAGCTAAGACAGCACCAACAAGCATAATGAGTAGCGTATTGGTTTCACCCATACCACCAACATACATTCCAGTGAATAAGTTCCACATAGAACCAACTTTATCAAACATTGCAGCTACTACAGCTGAGTCTGTCATCAACCAGTTAAATTCGCTTGCAATGAGTGTCGTTGTTGTTGCACCTGAGAAGGCATCCAACGATACAACTGCAGTTGTAAAACTCGCTAAAATTACCGCACGACCTAACGCCGCAGGGTTAAAGATATTTTGACCAAATCCTCCAAATACCAATTTACCAAATACTAGTGCAAATACGGTACCAACAACAAGTGCATAGTATGTCGTATTTACCGGTACCATCATTGCAAGAATGATAGAGGTAATGAGTGGGAAAGAACTTGGTAGGAATTTCTTAAAGTCTTTTTTAGTAATCAAACACCAAACGATTTCCGTTACGATTCCCGTAACGACAGCCGTTAACATCAAAAGAATGGCACGTACTGCATATTCTTGACCCAACTGCGTGAAGTAATATACAAGTTGTCCAGCAAAAACAACAAGCAAACCAAGCATCAATTCAAACATGATATTTTGCGTACTTTGACGTTGGCGTAAGTTTGGTGAAGCGTTAAATGTAAATTTCATTTTCTTTTCTCCTTACTTCGCACGTGCAGCCATAACACGTTTTGCTGTTCTTACTTTCTCAGTAACATCAATTCTTGATGGACATACGTAAGTACAAAGACCACATTCGATGCAGTCCATAACACATAGCTTGTTCAAAGCGTCTGTATCATTGGCTTTAAGCGATGTTGCAATACGAACTGGTTGAAGTGCGGCTGGACAGTGATCCGAACATTTCCCACAACGTAAACATGCAATTGCTTCTACTTTGTTATTTTTTAAGATGGTTAATGCATTGGTAGCACGATCGACAACAAATTTATCGTTTACAATCGTTTTCCCCATCATTGGACCACCAGCGATCAATAAGATGTCTTCGCTTGTGTATCCACCCAATTGGGCAACAATTTCATTTACTGGAGTACCAACACGAACGCGTACGTTTTGTGGTTTCGCAATTCCATCACCAGATACGGTAATGACTTTTTCAACAATTGGTTGTCCTTTTGTTAATGCATTCGACAACATAATTGCAGTCGTAGCATTGTTTACAATAACACCAATTTCTCCTGGTAAACGTACATAATCTTTTTTGAATACTTGTTGAATCAATGTGCGTTCCCAACCCATTGGATAAACATCTGGAACAGCAACAATTTCAAAACCAGCAAATGGTTTTACCGCTTCTTGTAATTGTGCAATCAAAGCTTTTTTTGTTTTCTTAATTGCAATTTTTACTGTCGTAGCATCTGCTGCTTTTTGCATTGCCAAACATCCATTCAGCAAGGCATCCATATATTCTTTCATCATTTTATAATCAGCTGTAATGAATGGTTCACATTCTACTGCATTGATTAAAATGGTATGGATATCTGTTGTATTACCGTATTTGATATACGTTGGGAAACTAGCTCCTCCACAACCTACAATACCTGCTTCTTTGATTCTTTCTTTGATTTCTTCAACTGATGCACTTTGTACATCCATTGTAGGGAAGGCTTGAACCTCTTCATTTGTTTTATCATTTTCGATAACAACATGATTGATTGGCTTCAAACTTCCATGCATTACTTTTTGTACGCCTTTTACCGTTCCAGAAACTGAAGAATAAATAGGCACGATCATACGATCGTTGCATTGTGCTAATTTTGTTCCAACATACACACGATCACCTTCGTTTACCAACACATCAAATTTGTCTGAATGCGTAGCAAAAAGTGGGATAAAAACAGTGTCCGCAGCTTGCGCATTAAGAATTTCAGAAGCATCTGTTAATTCTTTGCGGCCGTAAATATGTTGACGCATTGGTCCTTTAAACAATGACATCAAAACTCACCTTTCCTTTCTCATAATTCGCATAAGCGAAGTGATTAACAATTATAAACACCGTACTTATTATAGCATAATTCAAGCGAGATGATAGTGATTTTTATAACAATTATTATATAAAATTACTTATTTTTGCACACATAGTTTGGGAATATTTGTTATTGATATTTTTTTAACATTTCACCGTTTCCCCCCAAAGAAATTGTGTTATAATGGGGTACGGTGATAAACATGAAAAAATATACAATACTATTAGCTACCCTGTTACTTCTTTCAGGCTGTGGCGCAAAACAAGAAACACTAACAAAATATAGTGCAGATACGTTATCTGCAGGCTTTGATACTTTTATTACCCTAGTTGGGTATACCAAAGATCAAGCAAGTTTTGATGTGTATTTCGAACAACTTAAAGAAGAATTTACGTACTATAATGCCCTATTCGATAAGTACAATACGTATGAAGATTACAACTCAATCAAAGCAATCAACGATAACGCTGGAAAGCAAGCAGTTGAGGTCGAGCCTGCAGTCATTGAAATGATCGAACTTGCGCAAGAGTACAATGAAATTACCAATGGTCAATTCGATATTACCTTTGGTCCAGTACTGGAAATTTGGCATCAATATCGCGATGCTGGAACCATTGCCAACGAAAATGGAGAAACACCAAAACTTCCTAGCATCACAATCTTAGAAGAAGCTGCTGCTTGTACTGGTTTTGATCTTATCGAGGTCAATAAAGAAGCAAGTACGGTTTACTTAACAAAGGAATGTGCAAGTTTAGATGTCGGTGCCATTGCCAAAGGTTTTGCGACAGAGAAAGTGGCGCAAAGTTTAGAGGCTGCTGGTTTGACTACCGGCATCATCAATGCGGGTGGGAATGTCCGTTTGATTGGTGAAAAACCTGATGCATCCGCTTGGACCATTGGTGTTCAAATTCCTGATCCTACAACAGGTGGAAGTTTAGGAAACTTGAAATTCAATGAATCTTACTCGATGGTAACCTCTGGTGACTACCAACGTTACTTTGAATATGAAGGCAAAAAAATGCATCATATCATTGACCCATCTACCCTTTATCCAAGTACGTATTCACGCTCTGTTACGGTCGTAACGCCAGATAGTGGAATTGCCGATGCCTTATCGACAACATTGTATACGATGTCGTATGAAGATGGATTGGCACTCATTGAGACCCTACGCACACAATACAATCTAGAAGTTGGTGCTGTTTGGGTATTTGATGAAACAACTCCAGTTCCTGATGGTGTAACAACGCTAAAAACAGGTGTTTATGAAATTATTACAACAGGAGAACTTACGTTCGAAACTTACGAATAACTAAAAAAAATGCGTTGGCAAAAGCCGGCGCATTTTTATTTTTGAAAGGCAACAAAGCCACATTGCGTTGGGTGGTCTAACAGTTTTGCATCAGGATACTTACGCAACATCAGTGCAATCGTGGTATCTCCTCCAGCAGCGATGATATGGAGAAGTGCTAGACTGAGCCAAAAGAAACTTCCACTCACCATCGCGACTAAAAATAAACCACCACCTAAAACAAACAAAGGAAAGAGTCCACCAACCAAGTATTGATTGCGATTTAATGGTACATCACAATGGCAATACGGTGTCAACATCGACCATAATATTCCAAAGTGTATATTGTGGAATCTGCGTGGTGTAAACAAGGACCAACCAATGCCATGGAGCAGCTCGTGCACGACAATTCCCACAGTAAACAACACATACCAAACTAGTAAGGTTGTTAAATCAAAAGTAAACGTAACCCCCTTCCAAACACTTAGGTAGAGTAAGAAACAAACAAGTGCAATCGGACCCGCAGTGACAAGCGCCATAACATTAGCTTTCACAACCGATATGACTCCATCACTCGCTTGATAGCCTTGTGCCAACATTTCTGCCTTAGCAATCTCAAATTGTTGTATTCTCGCTTCTTTTTTTGTCATCGTTCCCTCTCCTTTTGCTTCCAAAGCAATAACTGTTCAATACCTTCAGCAACACCACCATCCCCTACAGGACAACTTACATAGCTCGCAATCACTTGTAAACTTGGATGTCCATCCCCCATAGCGACACTAAAACTCGCTTGTGAAAACATAGTATAATCATTTAAAGAATCACCAAAAGCTGCAAATGTAGTTTGCTTTGCAAGTGCTAGTACCCTCTGTATGGCGCTAAGTTTATCACAACCCGCAACTACCAGATCAATATAACTTGATTGCGCTGGTATGAGCGTGATCCCTTCTAGGTTAGCATAACGCATAAGCAAGTCTTGATGCTTGCCGTAGACAATTAAGTTATAAATGGGTTGACCTTCATATGGAGGTGCTAGTGTAAAGTCTTCTCCTAAAAACGCATTGGCCAAAGTGACCTCCTCACTTACGTTTCCAACAAAATACCCCACATCCCCTTCTAAGTATAGTGCATCACCCGCTTGCTTTGCTCTTTTTAGTATTTGTTGAACTAGTGCACTTGCCATGTAGGTTTGATAGATACAAACACGTTGTGCATTGTAAATCGCTTGCCCATTCAAACAAATATAATAACTCCAAGCAATCTCATCACAAATTCCTGCATCCATCACGCTTTGCAAACTCTTACCCGTTGCTAACGCAATGGGCATTTGTGCTTGTAATGTCTTGAGCGCTGCCATGCTTGTTGGATGCATCGCGTGTGTAAGTGGATCTAACAAGGTACCATCGACATCAAAAAAAGCTATCATACGCAATCCTCCCCTTATAAAAAAAAATACCCCGAAGGGTATTAATTAGTTTTTCCCTAGAAGTTTAAACATGTTTTTCTTGTAAACTTCTACACCTGGTTGATCAAATGGATTGATGTCCAGTAAATAAGATGTCATAGCGATTGCTCTAAAGAAGAAATACACCATGTAACCGTATGTTTTTGCACTCATATCAGGAATCGTAATGATTACATTTGGAACGTTTCCTTCTTCTACATGGGCAGCAAGTGTACCTTGTTGTGCCATGTTGTTTACATAGTGCAATGATTTATTTGCAAGGTAGTTCATACCATCAGCATTTTTTTCATCCATTGGGAATGCCATATCCAATGTTGGTTGTTCTACTAACAATAATGTTTCGAACAATACTTTTTTCCCATCTTGAACGAATTGACCAAGTGAGTGAAGATCTGTTGAGAAGTTTGCAGAACATGGAAGAATTCCCAATCCGTCTTTTCCTTCTGATTCTCCAAACAATTGTTTCCACCATTCAGCAACCATAGTCAATTGACTTTCGTAAGTAACAAACATCTCTGCATCTTTACCAGCATTTTGTAACATACGACGAGCTACTGCATATTTGTAAGCAGGATTTGATTCCAAGCTTGGATTAGCAAAATCAACAAATGCTTGTGCCAAACCTTCCATCATTTCATCGATATCGATACCAGCAACCGCAATTGGCAACAATCCTACAGGCGTAATAACAGAGAAACGTCCTCCGATATCTGCAGGAATCGTAAATGTTTCATATCCTTCTACTTCAGCAATCGTTTTTAAAGTTCCCTTTACACCATCTGTCGTAGCATAAATACGATTTTTCGCTTCTGCTCCGTATTTTTCTTCCATTAATTGTTTCAACAAACGGAATGCTAATGCTGTTTCGGTTGTTGTTCCTGATTTTGAAATTACGTTTACACAAACGTTTTTATCTTTCAAGTATTCTAAAACTTGCATAATATAAGTTGATGAGAATGTATTTCCCAAGTAAATGATTTCCATTTTATCATTTGAGAATAAACCATTTACCATTTCAATTGCTGAACGCGCTCCAAGGTAAGAACCACCGATTCCACAAACAACAAACACATCGCAAGTTTCGCGAATTGTTTTTGCAGCTGCTTTGATACGAGCGAATTCATCTTTGTCGTAGTGGTTTGTCCAATCAACCCATCCAACAAAGTCATTCCCTTTTCCAGTTTTGTTCATGATTGCATCATGCAATGCATTAACTTGTGCTTGATATTGAGCAAAATCTTCTGTTAAGAATGCATGTTCTGTATTAAATTTAATCATTTTGTTCCTCCATCGTATTAGCAATACGTATCCAATCTTCTAAATGATCTTTCAGTGTTTGAAACCCAATGCTCATCGCTGGCAAACGGTCCCGACGAGCAGTACGTTGACGATACCTTGGTGTATTCACCTTCAACACTTTGATTGAAAGTTTGTAATGATGGTGTTCTACATCTTCATCAATGATGCGAGCTTCCACCACTTCTCCGATCGTAAACATCTTTTGTACGTCTTTCACAAAACCGCTTGAAATCTCTGAGATATGGATCAATCCACTGTTTTCTGAGTCAAGGCTTACGAATGCACCATATGGTTGTACACCGGTCACGCGTCCTTGTACAATATCACCGATTTTATATTGCATTTCATCCACCTCACTTCTAATTTATTATATCATAAACATCATTTCATGTGTTATAATAAAACGGTACAACAAACAAAATCTTAAGAAAGGAATGTTAGGTTTTCTAACAACACAACATATGCTATTAGATTATTTCCCATTGATATGTGCCTTGAGCGCCAATATCCTTGCCCAAATTTTAAAACCCGTGTTCCTCTATTTTAGGACACGAAAATTTGATATCCGTCAAACCATTGCGAGTGGCGGTTTTCCAAGTTCTCACACGTCTACCGTAGTAGCCCTTAGTATTGCAATCGGTCTATTGGATGGATTTGATTCTCATTTGTTTATGGTTACGTTGATTTTTTCTGGTATTATCATTTATGATGCGATTAACGTCCGTTATTACGCTGGAAAAAACATCGAGTTGACGCAACAACTCATTAGTGATCTTCAAGAGATGACAACGCTTGAATTCTTAAGTCCTATTTACCAAGAAAAACTAAAACAAGTTTTGGGACATAAAACAATTGAGGCGATTGGTGGTATCCTACTTGGTGTAATAACAACATTTGTGTTATATTTGTTCATATAGATAGAGGAGTTTATTATGAGTGAAATCGAAGTTCAAATTTTAGAAGTCATCGATAAGGTTCGTCCCTACTTATTGCGCGACGGTGGTGACTTAGAATACATCGCCTTCAATGAAGGTTTGGTTTATATTAAGATGTTAGGTGCTTGTAGTGATTGTTTATCCCTAGACGATACGATTACAATGGGTGTAGAAGCGATTTTAATGGAAGAAGTTCCAGGCGTTAAAGGTGTTAGAGTTGTCAATGATTGACAACTTTTTTTATTCCCTCTTCCCATACACAAAGAAAACCCTTACAATAATAGAGTAATATACGGGGGTAGTTATCATGAAACGATGGTATTTATTAGTTTTAATCCTGTTTTTAGTTGGTTGCAGTGCGCCTAAATTAAACTCACAAGAAAGTCAAGCCTTTGGCTTATTGACTCCTTTTTTAGATGCCACGCTTCAAATGGATGCGAAAAAGGTCGAAGTTGTTGATGGTTTTATTGTACTGAGTGGATACCAAGAAGACGACGTATATGGCTTATATGCTGATGTGGTAACAACAAGCGGAGATGAAAAGCAAGGTGGTTGTATCTTTTTTAGTATCGATGGAACAAGCGAAATCGTTAATGATGCGGCTTGTAATTCTAGTGTGAATTTATTAATCGAAACAGAGCAAGCACTTGTTCTAGATGTAGATAAATTTAATGCTCACATCAAAGCATATCGAAAAAAGTAACCGATGAATAAAGAACCCTTGATCACAAACAATTGTGACCAGGGGTTCTTTTATTATGATTTAATGTTGGAAAAGAAAGCATCCAACGCCGTTTTTGGAATAGCATACGTCGCATCCGTTGTCGCAGGTGTCCATTCAAGCAACGATTGGACTTCGCCATTTTCATAAGCAATTAACGTTGGGGAGTATTGGACCCCAAACTGTGCTTTCATCCCTTCTCTTAAGGTTTTATCTTGCAGCCCTTCTGGTAACTCTACATCCAAGTCTACAACGTAGATGGACGCCATACTAGAATTTTTTGCTGTTTCTGGCAAGAGATAGTTGTTTTGAAAGTTGATTGCGTCACCACAAAGTGTTACCCAACCAAAATATACAACCATGGTTTCTTTCGCATCAATTTTTTCTTGTAGTTGTGCAAAACTCAAATGAGTAAAATCATCCATTTCCATTTGTGCCGGTTGTTTGTTGCAACCAACCAAACCTACAAGAAGAATAAGAACAATCCCGAGTTTTTTCATACGCTTCCCCCAATTGATCTAGTTGATTTTATCGATATCCTCGATTACAGAAATTTCCGCAATGACCAATAAATGATCGTCTTGGTGAATCGTGTAGTTGGCATCGAAGGTAATTTGTAATTTGGAATTAGAACATTGTACACAGTTGCTACGAATCCCAATTACGTTAATTTGGTATCGCATGCGCAAATCCAAATCACTTAACGATTTCCCAATCCAGCTATGTGGTGGCTCAATTTCCAACACAGTATAATCGCTATCGATTTCAGAAATATCTACAATATTTTTACTCAACAATTTCTTAGCTAAACGTTCCCCAATTTCTTTTTCGGGACGCACGATATAATCCACTCCTACTTTTTCAAGTATTTGCATATAACGTTTATTTTTAGCTTTCGCAACAACGTACGGTACCCCCATTTCTTTTAAGTTGATGGCGCAAATCACGCTATCCTCTAAGTGAGACCCCACGGCAATGATGGCAACGTCACAATCGGATACACCAGCAGCCATCAATTCCTCTTTTTGCGTAATGTCTGCTTGTACCGCTGTGGTAACGTATTCTGAAACACGTTCTACGTTTTTAATATCTTGATCAATTGCTAACACTTCACAGTGATACTCACTAAGTGTTTTCGCAACGCTGGAACCAAAAATTCCCAAACCTAAAATAGCATATTGTTTTGTATTAATCTTTTTCATAAGACTCCTTAACCGATAATCAAGTTTTCACTTGGGTAAATTACTTTGTTCTTGGAGATGTCCATACGTTTACGCAAGATGGACAAAATCATCGTGATAACTCCAATTCTTCCTAAATACATTAACATAATTATGACGACTTTGCCAATAGAAGACAAGTTTGGCGTTAATCCGGTCGTTAACCCAACCGTACCAATGGCCGATGCTGCTTCAAACACGATATCGATAAACGCGGCATTTTCCGTAATGGATAGGATAAACACCCCACAAACCATCACCGTAAAATTGACACAAACAATCAAGACGCTACGTAACAGGATATCTTTTCCAATTGAGCGCTTGAACATCATCAAACTATCTCTACTTTTTAAACTAGAGTAAACAAACAGGAACAACAAGAAAATCGTCGTTGTTTTTACCCCACCGGCAGTCCCACCTGGAGACCCTCCAATAAACATAAACATGCTCATTAACAGTTTGGTTGGATCTGCAACCATACCGATGTCAATGGTCGCAAATCCTGCGGTACGTAACGTAACACTTTGGAACAAGGCAATCATCCATTTGTCAAAGAAAGAAAACTCACCTAAGGTATTTGGATTTTGTGCTTCCAATAGGAAGATGATCACTGCTCCACCAAGGATTAATACGATCGTAGTAAGGCAAACAATTTTAGTATGCAGGTGTAGTGACTTCCAAAAGTCTTTTGCTAGTTCTTTACTTCTGGTGAAGAAGCGTTCATTGGAATACTCCTTCCAATTAAACTCTGCTAGGCGGTCGTGTAAATCAAACCAAACAGCAAACCCCAAACCACCTGCGATAATGAGTCCCATTACCGTAAAGTTAATGATCCCGTTGGTTGCATACGGTACTAAACTTTGTGCTCCAACGATATCAAATCCTGCATTACAGAATGCCGAAACTGCCGTAAACAGGGAAACAAACAAACCTTTGATGAGTCCAAATTCAGGAACAAAGACCAAGGCAAACAAACAAAGGCCGATGGCCTCAAATAAGAACGTATAACGGAAAATATTTTTCACATAGAGATGCATGTTGAATAAGGTATCTTGATTCAACATTTCTCGCATTACAATTTTGTCATTCATCGATAGTCGATTTTTCATTACTACAATGACAACCGCCATAAAGGTCATAAGTCCCAATCCACCAATTTGCATCAGTGCGATGAGTACCATCTGTCCAAAAACGGTGAACTGCTCCACGGTGACATGCGTAACAAGTCCGGTTACACACGTTGCCGATGTGCTAGTAAAAAGAGCATCTAGAAAGTTTAACCATTGACCATCACGGTTGGCGATGGGCAAGGATAACAAGAATGCTCCAACGAGAATAACGAGTAAAAAACTCGATGCGATTTTTTGTACTGGCGACCACTCATCGTATCCAATTAGATCTCCGATAGTTGTCATGAATTTATTTATCATAGCGTAATAAGCCCCTTAACAAATTCATTTTACTCCAAAATAAAAAAAAAACAACAAGAAAGTACGGGAAGTTATCCCATAATTGCTTGTTGTCCTATTTTTAATAGTTTTTTGCTTGCATTTCGAAATATGCTTTTGGGTGTGCACAGATTGGACAAACTTCAGGTGCATGTGTTCCCACATGTAAATGTCCGCATTCCAAACATTCCCAAACAACCACATCCGCTTTTTCAAAAACGTTGTTTTGTTTGATATTTTCATAGAATGCTTGATAGCGTGCTTCATGTTCTGCTTCGATTTTTCCAACACCTTCAAATTTTGCCGCAATGTCATCAAATCCTTCTTCGCGCGCAACACGTGCAAACTCTGCATACATATCTGTATGCTCGTAGTTTTCCCCTGATGCTGCATCCAATAAGTTTTCAGGCGTTGATGGAACTCCATTGTGCAATAATTTAAACCAAATTTTCGCATGCGTTTTTTCATTCATCGCAGTTTGCGTAAACATTTCGGAGATTTGGACATATCCCTCTTTTTTTGCTTGCGATGCATAATATTGATATTTTGTATGAGCTTGTGCTTCTCCAGCAAATGCAGCCTTCAGATTCGCTTCTGTTTTTGAACCTTTGAGTTGCATCTTATAGTTTTCCTTTGCTGTTATGACCAATCAATTCCGCTTTCGCCATTTGTTTGATCTCCCAAGCACGTTTTTTCGTATTGTTGAAAACTACAACACAAGTAGGATCTAGGTTATCTTCGATTCCTTCTTTACAAATTGCATCCATTTCCATTGCAAGTGTAATCAAACGCATATGCAAATCGTTTGAGCGGTCGCTACGATAGATTTTTGTTGCTGCTTCTTCGTCTAGCAATACAAATTTATCAGCGGTTGCTCCACATTTTGGACAGTTTTCAGGTGCACTTTCACCTTCATGAACCAAACCACATACACTACATTTCCATAATTTCATAAGTACTTACCTCCACTTTATAATCACATTATACGCCCTATGCCATGAATGTCACTTTATTTGCCCATGCTTTTACAATAACTTAACACAGGAAAAACGAAGTTGCTTTTTTTTCTTATTTTTTACTATTTTTTATTATTTTTCCTCATTCTTTCCTTTTTTACTCCATTCTTTATAGATTTTTTTCAAAAAATGGTGTATGATGTGAAAAAATGTTTAAAAGGAGAAAATAAAATGTTTGCAAATTATCCGTTTCGAAATTTTGGTGAAAATGTCTTCAATGAAAAAGTCATGCTGGACTATCTTCCACATCCAGTATTTAAAAAATGGAAAGAAGCTTATGTACATGAAGGTGCACTAGATAAAGGGAGTGCCGATGCGATTGCTCATGCGATGAAAGAGTGGGCGTTAGCCAAAGGGGTAACGCATTATTCTCACTTTTTCCATCCGATGCATGGAACGACTGCAGAAAAGCATGTAGCTTTCTTGGATATGAACAGCGCGCAAGAACCAATTGCTCGTTTCAAAGGAAAAGCGCTCATCAAAGGGGAAGGTGATGCGTCTAGTTTTCCAAGTGGTGGATTACGTGCAACATTTGAAGCACGTGGCTATACGTACTGGGATTTGAGTAGCCCGGCATTTATCTTAGACAATACCTTACATATTCCTACTGTGTTTGTATCTTACAATGGGGAAACATTAGATAAAAAAGCACCGTTGTTGAAATCGATGCAAACCTTATCCGTGGAAGCAACTCGTGTTTGCAACATCTTAAAAGATAAAGATGTAAAACGCGTCGTTCCGATGATTGGTTTGGAACAAGAGTATTTCTTAATTGATAAATCGTTATTTGAACAACGTTACGATTTACTACATACTGGTCGTGCCTTATTTGGTGAATTACCTCCAAAATCACAAGAATTCAACGATCACTATTATGGAAACATTCCTTCACGTGTTCGTACCTTTATGGCAGAACTGAATGAAGAACTTTGGAAGCTTGGTATTTATGCGCAAGCAGAGCACAACGAAGTTGCACCTTGTCAATTCGAAATTGCTCCAATCTACTGTGATGCCAATCTAGCCACTGATCAAAACCAAATCATGATGACACTACTGAAAAAAGTAGCCGATGCACATGGTTTTGCTTGTATTCTTCACGAAAAACCGTTCCTAGGAGTAAATGGAAGTGGTAAACATAACAACTTCTCACTTGTTACTGACGATGGACAAAACTTATATGAACCAGGAGATAAACCACACGAAAACATCCGTTTCTTATTGATGGTTTGTGCAACGATTCAAGCAGTGGATCGTCATGCACCACTATTACGTATGAGTTCTTCTACAGTAAACAACGATTATCGTTTGGGAGCAAGTGAAGCCCCTCCTGCAATCATTAGTATTTGTATGGGGAACTACTTAGAAGAAATTTTAATGAATTTAAGAGATGGAAAAGACATAGATCCAACGTTCTCTGAAAATAACATTTCAATTTCATCTTTGGCTTATGTACCAAAAGATACAAGTGATCGTAACCGTACGTCTCCATTTGCCTTTACGGGAAATAAATTTGAATTTAGAATGTTAGGTTCTAGCCGCTCTGCAGCTCCAACCAATACCATTTTAAATACGATTTTAGCGGATAGCTTACGTGAAATCGCTGATGCATTAGAAGGATTGAAATATATTCAAGATATTCGCGATAAAGCATTATCCATTTGTCAACAAATCATTCAAAACCACCACCGCATCCTCTTCTCTGGAGATGGATACCATGGTGATTGGTTGGAAGAAGCTGCACGTCGTGGTTTACCAAACATTCCTAAATATGTGGATAGTATTGCAAGCCTGTTAGATCCTGCTAGTGTAGCGCTATTCCAACGTCACGGCATTTTCAATGAAAATGAATTGAATGCCCGCGTAATCAACAACTATGTACAGTACAATAAACAAGTATTACTAGAAGCTCGTAGTATTCAATATATCACAGATAAATATATGTTACCTGCAGTGATGCAAGAATTGCAAAACTACCATAACTTAGGAAGTCGCTTATCTGTGACAATGGAAAACAAAGCGGTGCGTTTGCAAGCGATGTACGAAGATATCGACCAAGCAAATGAAGCGCTTAAAGTATTGATGCAACAAGCACACACAGTGAGTGATTCACAAGAAAAAGCGATGTTCTTATCCAAAGATGTATTAACAGCAATGGATTCTCTACGTAGCCTTTACGATGGTTTTGAAGCACTTTGTTCGAAAGCTAACTACCCACTTCCTAACCTAGATGATTTATTTAATTCTCTTTAATTATAAAACCCACTTGTTGGGTTTTTTTTTGATTTTTGCTATACTAAAAAAAAGAGGAGTACCAAATCATGAGACAAATAGACTATCGCAATGTAGATGTGAAACACAATAAAGTACAAGAAGTTTACCAAAAAGAAGCTTTGATCCCAATGTGGGTAGCGGAAATGGATTATCAAACAGCTCCCATCATCTTGGAAACACTAACAAAGCGTGTTCAAAATGGTATTTTTGGCTATAGCTCACCTAGTAATCAGCTTTTTCAAGCGATTTGTGAGTGGGTAAGGAAACATGGAGTCAATATGAACCCTAACGATATTACACTCGATGGTGGCGTATTAAAATCAATCTTTAACCTATTGCACCTATTTACCAAACCCCAAGCGCGTATCTGTTTTGCCTCACCTGCATACCCGCAGTTTGAACGTGTCATCCTTGCAGCCAATCGCGTTCCCGTACGGCACACATTACAAATTGAGAATCAGCAATTCACAATCAAGTTTGAAGCTTTACGTCCAATCCTAGAAACATGTGATGTCTATCTACTATGTCATCCACATAATCCAGGAGGAAAGGTATGGAGCAAAGACGAACTCACAAGACTTGCAACCCTTTGTAAAGATACGAATACGCTACTGATCAGTGATGAGATTCATGCTGATCTACATGCTCCACAAATCCCTATGCATTCCATGCTCGCCATCACTGAGGATGTGATTGTGGTAGCATCTGCGAGTAAAGCGTTCAATCTTGCTGGTTTGGAACTTTCCTATATCCTAGCAAACACGAAACAGAGTGAACAAATCCAAAATTACTACAAAGCACATAAACTCGGTACGAGTAATGCATTGAGTCTGCTTAGTTTAGAGAGCGCCTATACGTTAGGTGAACGCTATCTTACATGGACCATCGAACAAATCCAACACAATGCAACAATGTTAGAACAAGCGCTCATTGGCACTGATTTAAGCATGTTGAAACTAGAAGCTGGCTACTTGGTGTGGTTGGATTGTAGTAGTATTTGTCTTGATGCAAACGATACCCGAACCTTTTTTATAGAAGAAGCGGGTATTGCTCCAAGTTTTGGTGTGGAGTTTGATGCAAACTATGCAACATGGGTTCGCCTCAACATCGCCGTCTATCCAGATACGATGACACAAGCCATCACGCAGTTACTTGATGCTTATGAAAACCGAAAAAAAGGAAGGGTCGAATGATCCTTCCTTTTGCTTATAATGCGATATTACGCTGTTTTGCGCGATACTGTAAGAATTCTTTGATGATGCTTGCTAACAAGGCAAACAGTGGTACTCCGATAAACATCCCAACAATTCCAAACAAACCTCCACCTACTACAACTGCAAAGAGAATAAATAAACTTGGAAGCCCCAATTTATCTCCTAGAATAATCGGTCCAATAATATTACCATCCAACTGTTGCAATGCTAACACAAACAATGCGAAGTAAATAAAATTGATTGGATTGATAATGGTTAATATGATCAGTCCTGGAACAGCTCCAATAAAAGGTCCAAACACAGGGATCATATTCGTAATTCCAATGATGACACTGATTAAAATTGCATAAGGGAAATTAAAGATGGTCATACCTACATAACATAAAACTCCAATGATAGCAGAGTCAATGGCTTTGCCGACAATGAAATCATTGAAGATCATATTAGCACGATTCCCTAAGCGTAACAAATAGTCACAAGTACCATTTGAAAATAATGCACGTAGCGTTTTGCGAATATAACGAAGAAAGCGCTCTTTATCTAACATCATATAGGCTCCAGCCATAATCCCCAACACTACATTAAAGATGGTTGTCGTTAATTGGATCCCATATAGCAAGGCATGTGGTAACACCTCTTGTAGAAAACTAGTGAGTTGGGTAATGACATCTTGTTGACTTACCCCGAAAAGGTTAGAAATTTCATCAGCTGAGATATTAAACTCTATCATGAGTTGCCCCATAAATTGTTCAAAGTTTTCAATATAATAGGGAGCCTGGTCTACCAAAGACGTAAGCGATGAAATAATTTGCGGTAAAATAATGGATACGACAAGGCCAACACTGATAATAGCAATTAACAATGTGATAACCACAGCAATCGAGCGTTTCAAACTAGCTTTGGTATTCCAACGACCCAAGACTTTTGTTTCCACCCAAATCAGAGGTTTATTTAATAAAAATGCAATCGCAAACCCAATAATAAAGGGAAACAACAAACCGGTTAACATGCTAGCAACTTCTTTGATCTGCGGAATGTGTAGTACTATATAATTGACACCGATACCAACAATGACAACGATAAGCAAGGCTAATGCCAAAGATTTATGTTCTTCTTGTAATTTAATTTTCATAGTTCTCTCCTAATACAGTTAGTATATCATGATTATCCCATATTGTTTGTTTGATTATGGTAATATTCTAATTCTTCTAAACTAACAATTTGATATCCTTGTTTGACTAGTTTTGGTACCAGTACTTCAATCGCATCGGCTGTACTATCATAAATATCATGAAATAATACAACACCGCCATCGTGCGCATAGCGAAGTGTTGACTTAACAACCTCTTTGCAATCGCGACTCATCCAGTCTTGTGAGTCTACCGTCCACAACGCGATATCCTGTGGAATTTTTTCGGCTAAGGTTTGATCCATCGCGCCTCCAACCGGGCGATAGTATTTTGGATCTTCCCCGGTGATTTCATAAATCGTATCTTGCGTTTTTGCTACTTCAGCAACCACTTTATCCAAATTTTTCCCATTGTATCCTCGATGGGTATACGTATGATTTCCCAGTTCAAATCCGCGTTCATCCATATCTGTAATCATTCTAGGAAAACGTGCTGCTAATTCTCCAATCACAAAAAACGTTGCATTGGAATCATGTTGTTCTAGTACGTCTAAAATTCGCGTTAATGATGAAAGGTTGCGTGGACCATCATCAAACGTAAAAGCAATCATTGGTTTGCTAGGATCAAGTGGACGCACTGTTTGCACTTGTTTTGGTGTTTGATGCAAGCTTGGAATGTGTTCATCCTGTAATGCAATGTAGCTTTGATGCTCATCAAAGCGGATGATTTGCTCGTCGATTTGAATTCCCTCTTCCAAAATGATAAAAGCTTCATCCAAAACTAGATCTTTCGTTAGAAAGTAAGCATCGTAATCTTTACGAAAAACATCTTCTAAATCGAGTGGTTGTTGCATGATTAAATCATATTGTAAAATATAAGTTGCTACTTCTTCTCCTACCTCTGAACTAAAAACAATATTTAAATAACGATCCCACACCTTGGTAGAAGTGTAATCAACTCTCACTTGATTACTTTGATCTTCTATATATGGTTGTAACCAGTTTGTTATTTCTTGATTCAATCGTTCATCCTCAAAGCGTGGATAATGAATGAGCTTTTTGATTGGGTTTTTCTCCCGAATCGTAATCACCTCTTCATCTAAGCTTGCCCCACGATTGGATTGATTTCCCAACAAAGGAAGTGTCGCTACTCCAGCACAAAAAAGCAAAGCAAGTACTAAGCTTGCTTTTACCCACGTTTTTAAATGTAATTTTCTTCTTTTTTGTTGCATACTTCGACCCTCGCCACTTCTTATATTCGTATTCTATCACAAATTTTGTTATGAAAAATGGGAAACAGGATACATTACATAAATGTAAGGATAACCTACTAAAAAAACAGCTGTTTGTGAAATGTAAGGGATACCAAATTCAACTTTCACTCACACACCGTGTTACCTGCATGTTAATTACATTGAATATAGTTAAAAGGTTTGCCTTTTTGCACTTTTAAGGTTATGATAAGTAGCGTGTTTAAAGGTGGAATCATAATGAAAAACAAACAAAAAATCGTAAATATTGCCGTTATCGCCCACGTCGATGCCGGAAAATCAACTTTGGTTGATGCATTCCTTAAACAGTCTAACGTCTTCCGTCAAAACGAAGAAGTTCAAGACTTGGTTATGGACTCAAATGACTTGGAACGTGAACGTGGAATCACGATTTATTCTAAGAACTGTAGTGTGGCTTACAACGATGTAAAAATTAATATCGTTGACACGCCAGGACATGCTGACTTCTCAAGTGAAGTTGAGCGTATCATCAAAACTGTGGATACTGTAATCCTACTTGTTGACTCAAGTGAGGGGCCAATGCCACAAACGCGTTTCGTATTACAAAAAAGTTTAGAACTTGGATTACGTCCAATCTTGTTGATCAATAAAATTGATAAAAAAGATCAACGTGCTGCTGAAGTAGTGGATATGGTTTATGACTTGTTCTTAGACTTAAATGCAAACGATGAGCAATTAGATTTCCCTATTCTTTACGGTATTGCAAAACGTGGAATTGTACAACGTACAATCGAAGAAGAAGGAACAAGTATTGAACCATTGTTCGAAACAATCTTAACACATGTAGAAACATACCCTGACAAAGACGAAGATGCATTACAAGTTCAAGTGTCTGCACTTGCTTATGATGAATACATCGGACGTTTGGGAATCGGACGTGTTTATGCAGGTACATTGAAAGAAGGACAATCGATTGCTGTATGTGATGCTGATGGTCATGTTCGTCAAAAATCAATTTCTCAACTATTCGTTTACCAAGGACTTAAACGTGTTCCAGTAAAAGAAGCAACAAGTGGAGAAATCGTTGTAATCGCTGGGATCAATGACATCTCAATTGGAGAAACATTGTGTCTACGCGACCAAATTCTACCTCTTCCTTCTCTAAAAATTGAAGAACCTACGCTTTCTATGAACTTTATCGTTAATAAATCTCCATTTGCTGGACAAAGTGGTAAATATGTTACTTCTCGTAACATCAAAGATCGTTTGGACAAAGAATTGGAAGTTAACGTTGGGTTACGTGTAGAAGATACAGAGAGCGGAGATATGTTCAAAGTAAGTGGACGTGGAGAGCTTCACATCTCAATCTTACTAGAAAACATGCGTCGTGAAGGCTATGAAATCGCAGTATCAAAACCTGAGGTTATCATGCAACGTGACGAAAACAACGCTTTGATGGAACCAGTAGAAGAAGTAATTGCTTTAGTACCAACAGATTATTCTGGAAGTGTTATTTCAAAACTTAACCTACGTAAAGGAATCATGGTTGATATGGACGAAGAAAACGGATATACAAAAATCGTTTACTCTGTTCCAACACGTGGACTTTTAGGTTACCGTAGTGAATTTATCAATGATACGCGCGGAGAAGGTACTTTGGTTCGTCGTATTGCTGGTTTTGAACCTTATAAAGGAGAAATCTTACAACGTGCAAACGGTGCAATGATTTCAACAGAAACAGGAAAAGCAATGACTTATGCATTGTTTAATCTTCAAGAGCGTGGAACACTATTTATTGAACCAGCTACTGAAGTTTACGAAGGTATGATCATTGGGATGAGTGCTCGTAACGTAGATATGGACGTAAATCCAATCAAAAATAAAAAATTAACTTCTATTCGTTCTTCTGGAGCGGATGAAGCAATGCGTTTGGTTACACCAAAAACGATGACATTGGAAGAAGCGTTGGAATTCATCAATGATGATGAATTGGTAGAAATTACACCAGCTGCAATCCGTATTCGTAAAAAAGGATTGAAACCACACGAACGTAAACAAAAATTCAGAGAAACAAGTGTTTAATTATAAAAGCTGTCAATAAGACAGCTTTTTTCAAAGGAGAAGCTACATGGAACATGTATTTGAAGGAAACATTGCAGTAAAAGCTGCAATACAGGCACAACGCCGTACGGTATTAGAAGTTATCGTTGATGAGAAAAAACATGATAAAGATACGAAATTTATCATCGGAAAAGCGCATGAATTAGGACTTACCGTAACCAAGAAAACACGAGCACAAATCGATGCAATCGCCAAAGGAAAAACACACGGTGGTGTCTTAGCACGTGTTGAAGATATCAGTTATGTTGATGCGATGGATTATGCTAATACTGATTTTATCGCTTTGGTTGAAGGAATTGAAGATCCTTTTAACTTCGGTTACATTTGCCGCAGCTTATATGCTGCTGGATGCAAAATGATTTTAGTACAAGAGCGTAACTGGATGGAAAGCGCCGATGTAGTAGCTAAATCAAGTGCAGGAGCGAGTGAATACCTTCCAATGGCGATTTATTCAGAAGAAACCTTGCTGGCGTTAAAAGCAGCTGGGTTCCAATTTGTATGTGGAAATCGTAAAGATGCAACGGATGTATTTGAAGCTGACCTATCTGGTAAAATTTTACTTGGTGTTGGTGGAGAAATGCGAGGGTTAAGTAAAAACGTAGCAGCCTTAGCTGATTTAAATGTTTTTATTCCTTACGAAAATGACTTCCGTAACTCACTAAACGGAGCAAGTGCAACAAGCGTGTTGGCATTTGAAATCTTCCGTCAAAAAAGAAAAAACGGCTAATGCCGTCTCTTAGACCACCTTCGGGTGGTTTTTTTGCTTTTTAAAGTGTAAGCCTGCCCCTATTAGGTTAGCATCATTACCAAATTGTGTAGCAACAACAGTAGGCACAATGCGGTGTAACTGTTGAACATCAATCATCTTCTTGATGGTTTGTTGTAAAGTTGCGATAAAATCACTACGCTCACTAATAGCTCCTCCCAATAAAATCACCTCAGGATCATAAAGATATTGAACATTGATCATCCCCATAGCTAAATAGTGATAGAAATCATCAATCAATACTTGAAAACGAGGATCTGTTTGGGCTCTTTGAAATATTTTTTTGCCATTCCATAGCGTATCGGGTTCTAGTTGTTTTGCCGCCTCAATGAGCGAACCAATCGAACCGGAGTGTGAAAGTGTCTTAAAGTGCGGTTTGGATTCCAAAAGCATGTATCCAAACTCTCCTCCATGTAAATGTGCACCATGGTGTACGACACCATCTTTGATGATGGTCCCTCCAACACCAGTACCTACAACAACGACACATTGGTCATGATACTCTTTACCTGCCCCATAAGCGTATTCAGCAAGGGCTGCACAATTGGCATCATTTTCAATACTAACAGCTAGCCCACAGCGTTTTTCTAGCTCATCAATAAAGCTTGGACCATGGATTGTTTGAAATGCACTAGCGCCATAAATAATTCCACTCTCTACATCCACACTTCCAGGTGCACTGATGGCAATCCCTGCCAATTGATGCAGGTTTTGGATGTTTGCTGTGTGTTGTTGGATTTGCTCCCAAATCACTTCCACATCATCGATTACATCAAACGAAGTTTTTTCCGATAACTGCATGGTATCATCGAGCACTGCACTTTTTAAGGCTGAACCACCTAAATCAAAACATAATATTTTCCCCATATGTTAGCCCCCTTTTTTTTATCTTACCATAGTTTGCAAGCGCACACAAACTTATGTTACTGTGTGAAGAGTGAGAGGTGGGATGAATGATGCCATCGTTATGGACTAAAAATTTTACGATTATTACCATCGGAAGTATTGCCTCAATGTTAGGCAGTGCAGCTGCAAACTTTGCGCTTGGCCTCTTAATTTTCGAAAAACACAGTCGACCTTTCTCTATTCCTTCTTTTTTGTAGCCTGTATGCTGCCAAATCTCTTTGTCCCACTCTTTGCCGGTGTCTATCTCGATGCTTTCCCTAGAAAAAAGATCATGTATGTCTTGATACGATTTCCGGTATCGTTTTCATCTTAATGAGTGCTTTTCTTGCTGTTGGTTACTTCAACTATACCATCTATCTACTGTGTGGTATCGGTGTTGGCATCATCATGAGTATTTATCAAGTTGCATACGAAAGCTTCTATCCTTATTTGATTTCCAAGGGAAATTTTAGTAAAGCCTATTCCATAGGAAGTATCTTATATCCCATTTGTAATTCACTCATGGTACCTATTGCAGCCTATACTCAGCAAAATTTTGGATTCGCCCCCTTATTTTTTTTCAATGGTATCAGCTATTGGATTGCTGCTGTATTTGAAGCTACCATCCAAATCAAAGAACAACACATAACACAAAGCAAGCAAAAAACCACCTTCACTTCCGCCTTTCTTGCTGGATTTCACTATTTAAAACGAGAACGAGCACTCTGGTATGTCACCTGGTATTTTACCATCTCTACCTTTGCCTATGGAGTATGTGAAGCCTTACAGCTCCCCTTTTTCTCTTCACACCCAAGTGTGGGTGTAACGCGGTATGCTTTGTTGATTAGTATGAGTACGCTTGGTCGCTTTTGTGGTGGTTTATTGCAATACAAACTACAATTTCCACCGCGATTCAAATATCATATCGCACTTTTTGTATACGATAGCGTCATCGCGCTAGAAATATTGTTCTTTCGCTTACCGTATCTATGGCTAGTGAGTTTATTTTTTCTATATGGCTTATTGGGCGCAACCTCCTTCAACATTCGAATTGGTGCGACGCAAAGTTACATCCCCGATCACAAACGCGCTCGCTTTAACTCCATTTTTATGGTACTAACAAGTATCGGGCTAGTTTGTGGTCAATTACTAGGAGGAATTCTTGGCGAAGTGCTATGGATTCCCACTATTGTGTTATGGGTCATGTTGATCGTTTTAGCGGCCGTATATGTTCTCTTTGTCCGCAACAAAACTTCAATTCAACCCTTCTACAACCGAAAAGTATAAAAAACCTCCACACTTTGATTAATCCAAAGCTAGGAGGTTTTTTTAAACGTGTTAGACGTCTTTGTTAAAATACTGCAAGAACGTTGTCGTTGCAAGAGGTTCACTCGTGTCAAATTCATATAGTACACTCATATAACGATCTAAAATAACACCATGAATTTGGTTATCTTCTAGATAGTATCCAAGGATTAGCTCCTTTACACTAGTAATACAAGCGGGTGGTGTACTTTCTTTGAGTGATTGACTCGCTTGTCCAACAAGTAAGCCTTCCTCAGTAAAGACAAAACACTCTATTTGACCTTCTTCACATACAAAGCTAGCAAGCGTATGATTCGCACTCTTTAGCTGCACGCGTTGTGCAAAGCGCTCGATGGTTACACTTTCTTGTAGATGTGAAAAATGGTGGAGTAAATAGTTAAATCGTGTAAACGCGCCAATATGATGATCAATATACGAATACGAAATATTTGGAAGCAACTCCGGCAAGAATGACGCATTGTGTTTCACACGCGCTCCTTCTAGGACGAGCTTGGGAATATCATAAAAGTAAATAGGTGCGCTAACATCGGGGTAGCTCGTTGTCGGCTCTACATTCGTCAACAAAAACAAATCGCGTTTTTGCTTGTTCAAGCGTCTAGTGATACGATTGATTCCCATAAGCGGATGATCTGCCATAATATAGATTGCGGTATTTTCATAATCGGATTGTTGTTCTAGATGGTTTAAAAAATCATCTAAGACATCATCCAAGCGAGCTGCGGTATTCAAGATACCATGTCCCTCATCGTATTGTGTTGCAATCCTTGGATCTTCTAATCCATCTGGAAAATGCATATCTAGGGTTAGCATTGTAACGTTATATGGCTGTTTTTTGTTTCGTAACTTAGCAAGTTCCTCCTTTGCTCGTTCAAATAAATCAGCGTCATGAACGCCCCATTCACTTCTTGGAAGTGCAGGATCAAAGTCATGGATTCCGATGGTACGATATTGATGTTTATCAAAAAAATTACCTTTTCCAGCAAATAATAAATCGCCTCCATTAAGATATAATTGATCATAACCTGCACGATGTAGGATGGTCCCAATACTAGCAGCACGCGTAGAACTCATCATGGAAAACACATTGTTTCCTCGCAATCCAAAGTAATTTGGCAATCCGGTTTGCGTTCCATAAAGTGCACCCATCGTATAATCAATCCCTTTATAAGGCACATATTGGTTATAACAAGTCCAACGTTGCATTCGCGCTTTGAGTTTGGGAAGTAATCCAGGAAATAGTGCCTCATTTAAAAAGTTTTGATCCATACTTTCCAAATAGATTACAATCGTGTTTTTACCTGGCTCACAAACAAGCTGGCTTTTTTCTACATAAGGTTTTGAAAAATTAAAATCATCACTAATCGCACTGACACTCGTTGCTTTGTTTCTTGATAACAAACTGCGTATCGTTTGTAAGACGTGTACGAGTACCCCTTCTTTTTGAAGTGCCAATACTACCGTGAGTATGACAAGTAAAACAGAATCAAAGAGTGCTAACGATTGTGAAATAATCCATGCATCGAAGCGTCCAATTAATACAATGGCAAGTACGTAAACAACTACGGTAGCAATCGTCATTGGCAAAAAACTAGTAAACATCATCTCGATTACTTTTTTTTCAATGTTTGCGGCAAATGCCAATGAAAAGTGCGTACCTTTTGCATAAATAGCACCCAAGTCTAAAACAAAAAATAATAAATAAATGCCTATCAATATGAGTCGCAACACGAGTGTTGGGATATAAGGATAGACAAGAAGCCCAAACAAAAGATAGGCAAACAACGAAATGATCATCATACTCTTACCTCGATGGCATACGCCAAATTAATCTTGATGCACCTCGATTTTATTACAAACAAAACCGAGTGCTAATAATGTAAAGAACACCGGCATCACGTGGACGCTCGTATCGTTCATAAGTCCTGCTATTGCAAAGCCAAACAAGGAAAATGCAATTCCCCAAGCAATGACTTTTTGTGGGGGTTGATGTGGCACTGTGCGAAACCGCAACCATGTTGTATACCAATAAAAACATAATAAACCAACAAAGCATAACATGGCAATCACACCAAAATGAATTGCGAGTTGTAAATAAATATTATGTGGCTTATCAACATGAATATACGGAGTCGATGCAAAGCCCGGAATCTTCCCAATCACATCATTTTGTGGGAAATAAAAAGCGTAAGTATCAGCTCCATGGCCATACCATAGCGTATCAGCTAACAGAGGTAAACTTTTCGACCAGATATATCCCCTACCACTACCAAATTTTTGGTGATGTTCAAAACCGATACTAGCAACATTTACAATTGGTACTAAGACACCTTGTCCATTGTAAATATGATAGTTTCCATCCACTTTTTGGATAATGTAGTTTTCTTTATTGCTTACAAAACCAAAGGCCTCTTCGTCAATACGTGGATAATATTGAAAAACAAAGGTTTCATATGGCTTATCGAGTGTAATTCCAGCATCACTCTTCGTTGCTATTATCTCTTCTCCATCTGCAAAGAAGCGCATGCTCTGCGCATTTTCATCATAGGTTAACCGAACACTTTGTTCCCCTAAGGTGAGCAACAATCCATCCGATTGTAAAACCACACGGCTTAGATCGTCCATACTTAAGGTATGTTCACTCGGTTCTTGAAACAGTCCAAATTCAGCAAACAACCACTCATGTTGCAATCCAAGCACCAGACTTCCTAACAGGAAAAAGCCAAGCATCCGCTTGGGATGTGCAACAATGTAAGACCATAAAAAACCAAGGGCGATAACTAGTGTTAGCGCAAAGGCTAAAATACCAGAAATGGATTTGGATCCAAATAGGTTGAGCAAAGCGATAAACCATACCCCATACCAAAATAAGGTTGCCTTACGTGAGGTCAGGGTAACATAGGTAAGTAATGGCATCACCATCGCTAAAAAGAAACTAACATAATTCGGATTGGCAAACACTGAATATACCATACCAGGAAAACTAGAAACACCCGGTTGTATGTAGACATGCAATTCCTTTGGGAGTTGTATGCGTTGTACCCACTCCAAAGCGAACACGTCCATTCCAACAACTTGGCTCAACCCAATGAGTAAACCAATGCTCATACAAGCAAGGATGACCCATAATACTTTTTTCAACCGTTTGAAATCTCGAATGGTTAAATAAATATAGAAAAAGAAAAACAAATAACAAAACCAAACCAAAGTGCCTTCATAGCGTGTAAAGTATCCATTCCAAGCATAGGTTTGAAGTTGAGGATCACATAATACATAACTCACTCCAATCAATAGAGCGAAAGTAAGTACAAACAACATACTCACATTGAAGCCATTGGTCTTTTGCCGTTTGAGTCGTTGGACTAATAAGGTAACAAGTGCTAACACTGTCGCTATGATAATCACAAATGATTTATAGAAATTAGAATAATCCAAAGTTTGATAAACACTTGGAAACCAATTCACAAAACTAAAATCAAAGGTATGCATGCCCCCAAAGCGAGTGAAGATCGAAATACCCGCAAACAAATAAATGGGAACCAATTCCCATTCTTTCCACCAATCTATTTTTCTCATAACATCCCCCATTCCCTTTCCATATTATACAAAGTTTTGAGTTGCTTGTAAAATTGTAAAAAAAAAGGACGTTTCGTCCTTAATTTGTTTCACTCGCTTTGTTCCCACGGAATTTGCGGTAACGTAATTGATTTTGGAAGACATTCAAGCGTCCTGCAACCAACTTCACATGTTCTTCATCACGGAATTTTAATCCATAGTAGCTCATCAAGGTTGCAATCTCAGAGAATGCTCCATCATGTACAAGGTAATAGATTAAATCACTAACCAAGTCTTCTAAGACCGTTGCCGGCATAATGAAATTCAATTGGAAGAATTTCTTAACACTCGTAATATTACTATCTACTTCATAGAAACTTTCATCGCGGTATTGCAAGAATGTTACTAATTTAGGAAGATAGAAGTCATACTTACGATTGCTCTCATAATATTCCGCTTGCGTATCGTGAATACTTAGTGAGTACAAGTGCGTTTTTGAAACACCGATATCGACTAACTTGCGATCAGCAAGAGCAATGATTTCAGCCCAAGTGTTTGCGCTAAGAGGAGCGTAATAATGTGCATAAATTTCTGCCATTTCCTCCAATGATACAACGCCATATAAATGGATTGCTGCAAGCATAATATCCAATACTTGTTGCGTTTGTTTCGCTTGTTTGAAATATTTTGAATATGCTACTTTAGCTACACTTGTGCGCACATCTTGTGGCAATACCAAGTAGTATTGTCCTTCTTCTGCAATTAAGAATACCATCCCTAAGTTAATCAAACGTAATGCTAGGTTCATTTCCATTGCTTTCATATGAAGTTTCCCTTTTTTCGCAAGTTCGATTACAGCTTTAAAATCATTGGCAGGAGTTGTTAGGTAAAGTTCCTTTAGTGAAGTTTCACTAAAGACATGTTGTTGTACCAATTTTGCCAATTCCGCTTTTTTACATTTAGAATACCCTTTGATACCATAAATACGACAAAGGTCTTTCAAATGTTCTAGCGTTAAAGAGCTATAGTAAGTTTCAACACTAGCATTCGCATCCAATGTTACCCCAAATTTTTTGTATGCATTTTCTAAATATTTTTTTTGTTCAATTTTATACATAAATTCCTCCAAAAAGAAAAGGTCATCAGACCTTTCTAGCATAGGTTATTATACACTGAATCATAGATAAAAGGCAAATACTATCAGCTCAGAGTTTGAGCATAGAGCGATTGTTGATTGAGTTCATACAAGGAGAATCCCTTTAACCTACGTACTTTAATAAATTGAAGATAATAGTCAAGCGTTTGCATAAACACCTCTTTTTGAACATCGTCTTGAAATTCGAAACGATAAATCGAAAATAAATCTTGTAGCGGGTGTTTTTGATCTTCATTGATATAGTGTAATACCAAATCATCGATAAACATCAATAAGTAGCTTTCATCGATTGGAAAACTTTCCATTAAGAAAGGTTTTAATCCTAAAAATTGTTGTGGCTTTTCATAAAAATCTTCTTTTTCATAGGCAAAGAATGTCGCGATTTCGGGTTCGTAAAACGCTTGTTGATACAATGCTTGTTGTTCATAAAAATTATGCAATCCAGACATACGAGCTATTTGATCTAAGCCAACCAAGTCGTTGGTATAATCAATTCCCACTCCCTTGATGATTGCGATATCCAATAACTCAAAATAGTCTGTTTCCGCAATGCGAATGTTCGTATAGTAATTGATCAACCCTAGCATGTGTTCATGCGTGATAACCCCATAAAGATGTAATGCAGCCAACATCACACGAACACAAGCACGAGAGGATTCTAACTTGGGTAAGGTTTGTAAATCCAACTGTTCTAACAATGTTTTTACCTCATCGAAAACCTGTACATAACATACACCATCAACTTGTTGGATATATACGAGTTGTAACGTAATTAGTCGCATCAAGTAGGAATAATCCAAGCGTTCTGGTCTTACATGTTTGGCATGCGCAATCTTATACAACATCTCAAATTGATCTTCAAGGGAAGTATAGGCCAAGGCCAGCAGATGCTTAGAATCCAACATTTCTTTGATTAATCGCGAAATGAGTTGCGCTTGATTATCTAGGTGCAATTGGTGCATTTGATAGAGCGCAGCGATGGCTCGCAACTCCTCGATATCTTTCTTTTCAAACGCACTTTGCAGTGAGGTTTCGGATATCGCAAACACCTGAAAACTTGGATTGTAAAAATCTTCATGAAATATTTGATACATCCTATTCACCTCCATAGTTCTATTGAATTATTCTATAGTAACAATACCACGGTTGTCTAGATTGTCACTTGGAACGTTTCAAAACACAAAGAAAAAACAGTATTTGGATAACACTTTGCAAGCATTGGAATCATTGCACAAAGATTGCGATATTTCCTTTAAAAAGATAACAAAATATGGTATTGTTTTAGAGTATGGATTAGGGGTGATGACATGCAAAAAATCAAGAATATTTTATTTACTACAATATTGTTAGGATGCTTGGGTGGGATTACAATATTTGCAGTTTCTGGTATTGATGCAATGATCAAAGCACAGCAACAAGCAAAAGAAGAACAAGCATTACAACAAGGCCAATCAACACTATCGGCAACCAGTTTGCGCAGAAATGAATCATTTGATTATTCCTTAGCGCAACTAGATGGAATGTACGAACGCTTTATCGGTATTCACACGGATGATTTACCAGTTCTATCCACATTTAAAGATTTGGATTTCGATGTTTACCAAAATGAAGATACGCGTGTCTATCTAGCATATGATGGAACAAAAAAAGACTATGTTGTCCATATTTCCACCCTAAATGCAGAAGGATATGTCGACCGTTTGGTGCGTATTGCAATCGAAGAGCAAGCAACATCAGAAAACCTTCAAGAAGTAAAAGAACTCTTTGAAGCACAAAGCACAGACTATTTAACATTACAGGTTAAATTAGTAGAACCAAATACCGTGTATTCCATTGCACAACTCGACGCATTGCAAGTTCGAGAGGCAAATGATCTAACACAAAAAACGCATATTCTAACTTGGACTGGTTTGATGGAATATCAGTATATGGAAGAATTTGAAAATATCGTACAATTCGAAATGATCAATAATATTTTGGAAGTTGCAATTTCAGGAAATCAATAAACACAAACGTGATGGGAAACCAATCACGTTTTTTTATGCACCTAAAAAAAGGATTGTATCTCTACAACCCAATTCATACTTGTTAGGATGAGAAGTACGTATCAAGTACCCAACAAACACCAAGCTCTTGCACACTAGGAGCAACAGCATCTGCACAAGCTTTGACATGGTCAGCCGCATTGCCCATGGCAATACCAATGCCAGCAGCTTCCAACATCAACATGTCATTATCACCATCTCCAACCGCAACAATGGCTTCAGCTGAGCAAACAAGTTCCTGACACAAGGCTTCAATACCAAACGCTTTATCACATGTTGGTTCCATCACATCCAAGAAAATATGCTGCGAACACACCGCATGCAGTTGCTCTCCAAATTGCTCACTTAATCGTTTTTGCATCCATCGTAAATCTTGATGATCCGATGTTAAGTTCACCCGCAAGATAGGTTGATCAAACCAAACACTTGGATCTTGCGCTTGTTCAAACACAATGGGAATACTTGCTTGTTCGATTGCTACTGCATGGTCCATCTTTGTATAAATCACACGATCAGCTAACATTAACATCATATGTAAATCATGTTGCGTTGCAAACTCGTACAACGGCTTCAACATCGCCTTGGGCACATGCTTCGCGTAACGTTGTTGCAAGGGGCTTCCTTGTAACATCACACCGCCATTGTTAGCAATCAAATAGCCTCCATAGCAATCCATCTTTAATGCCCTATAAAAGGGCAACATCCCTTGCACTACACGTCCAGAGCTTAAGGCTAAGATATTACCCGCAGCTTGAAAGGCGATGAGTGCTTCTTGTAATGCAATATCGATGGACTCTTCACCAAACGGTAAAATTGTTCCATCGATATCTAAGACTAGTACCTTTGGTTTCATCAAATCTCCCCCACTCTCATTTAGAGTATACCAAAGGATTGCTGTTTCGTCACTTGAAAATCATTGCAGGAAACCTTCCGCTGTGATACCCTTATAGTATATGAATAAGGGGGATTATCACATGACACACGAAATGATGCAAATGCTCATCATTGGTTTTTTAGGAGCGATTGTACTCTTTTTTATCTATAGTTCAATCACAAGCCGTTCCTATGCAAAGAAAAAAGCAGCACGTGAAGCTGCACTTGTAGAACAATTAGAAGGTTATAAAAAAAGAATGGGTGAATTGGATGCTCGTAAAATCTTAATGGCACAACAATTAAAAACTGATCCATTCTCAGATTTAGAAAACTTACAAAACGAATTAAAAGCGAATATGGAAGAAAGCCACCAAATCATTCAAACGATGAAACAAGTTTATGAGAGTAACCAAAGCATGCCTTTGCTTGCAGATTATGCTCAAGTAATTCAAGGATATATCCAAACCTTTCGTCAACAAGATGAGTATTTCTCAGAAATATTCAAAGCCCTCATTAAATTTGTACAATCCAAACAAAACGAACCAACAAACAACTAGAACCTTCGGGTTCTTTTTCTTTCGACTTGCACTTTTGCGAAAAAAAAGTATCATATCTACGAGGTGATACTATGAAGTATAATATGAGCAAACCAAGCAACACCATGATGCAAGAACAACCGCTTTACGATGAAACGGGCCATGTAGCCTTCTATCAACTCCCCTATATGGAACAACATCGTCAATTATTGTATTTACTTACCAAGGAGCAAGCGCTCTGTGGTACGCTAGAGCGTGTGGATGATCATATTGTGATTACGGTAAACACAGAAATGCAAGGGCGCTTATACCGTATTGCTAGCGGCTATCAATTTGAATCCATTGCACAAGGCAAACATACATGCCTCATACTTCGCAGTGAAGAACAGTTTGATTTAAGCTGTGGTACACAAATTTTTGGCAGACTCGACTTGCGCTCGTTTGAGCACATACATATCGAACTCGATGATGAAAACCATCTTCACTTATTGTTACTTTTGGCTGTTTTAAGTTGGGAACTAGAAAAAAAATAAGGTTGCAGTTGCAACCTTTTCTTTATCCTTCTTGCGCGATACTAGCAAACCACTTCATCAAATGGGCAATCATACGTTCCTTTGATAGATCACTTGCATAGGAATTATGAGGTGTAATACTTACATTTGCTAAATTCCAAATAGGATGTTCACTATCGAGTGGTTCATGTTCAAATACATCCAAATGCGCTGATAAGGTATTCTTACGTAATCGATACAGCAAAGCCGGTTCATCAACAATACCACCTCGTGCTACATTAATAAATAAGGCACCTTCCTTCATTAAATCAATTCTTCTTTGATCCATTAAATGGTAGGTCTCTTCACTTAGAGCAATGGCAACGACAACGATATCGGCTGTTGCCAATTCTTGATCTAATGATTGAAAATCCAAGACACCTTGGCTTGCCGTACGGTTCACAATCGTAACTTTCGCATCAAAAGCCACCAAGCGTTTTACTAATGCCTTGGCAATATTTCCAAACCCTATGACGAGTACTTGTTTATGTGCCAAACTTTGTAAGTCGAGATGTTGCTTCCAAACATGTTGGCGTTGTTGTTCATAAAAGGTTGGAAATTCATGCAGTTGTTCTAGCATTTTTCCAATGATCCATTCTGCCATTGTTGGTGCATACACATCTTCGGCATTGATCACACGAATATTGTGTTGTTGAAGATACGCATGATCCAAGTGATCCATTCCAGCACTAAATAATAAAATGGTTTTTAAGTTTTTAAATAATTCGATTTCATGATAACGAAATACTTGATATCCTACAACAATTTCATAGCGTTCATAATCTGTAATATCATCAAATTCATGATCGATGACATCAATGTGATACCCTAAATCACGGATGTTTTGCAGCTGTGATTCAGTGAGTGGCTGCAATCTACAATATAAGATGTTCATAACCCATCCTCCTTACCTTAAGTATAAAGAAAATAGGTTGCTTTTAAAGTAAAATGATTTACAATGATACTAGATAAAAGGGGATTCTCACCTGCATAACGAAGCGAGGATCTTAGGTTTAGATAACGCAAACTTGCGTTAGAAAGGGGTAATTATGCGAACGTGGAACTATCTTTACCATGATGATATCAAACTACAAAACTTCTTGCACATGGTTCAAGTACCAACCCAGGAAGCGTTGTTTATTCGTGTCCATACCAGCATTCATACACGAGAACAAGCTGTTACACTTGCCAAGCATTTACGAACCCTTTTTCCTAATGCAATCATACTAGGAACGAGTGCTTGTTCCATTATTTACCAAGGAACCATTCAAGATGATACTTGTTTGATTTCCATTCATCAATTTGAACACACAAACATAGCGCTACACGCCTTTCCCCTTGGTACACAAACAACAACCTCACTCGCCAAAGATGTTTGTCATCATTGTTGTAATGCAAATACACAAGTGATGTTTTCTTTTTTTTCAGACCATTATCCGAAAGCCTATGAATTTATCGAAGCATTCAATCAACTTCAAAACCATATTCGCATCATTGGAGGCTTGGCTGGCGAAACACAAGCAACCGGCCCAGAGGGTTATGTCTTTACCCCAGAGCTAGGTGCACCGAGTGATACCTTACTCGTAGCTACACTATCTAGTACTACACTCAATGTTTGGTCTAGCGCTTTTATTGGTCATGAGGCGATTGGGGAAGAGCATACCATTACCAAAGCAACCGGGTTGTACATTGATGAAGTCGATGGGATACCTGCTACTCGTTGGTTTAAAGACTTATTGGGTGTTACTAGCTTTGAAGAAAATTTAGATTGGGATATCAATGTACCAACCGATATCCTCTTACGATTTCCACTTGTACTATCCCACCATCACGGTGCAAGCCGTTTTGTCCAATACCAAAAATACCAAGATCGCATCAAACAGTATTTTTGTGAGTTGAGTGCTGGAGAGCGTTTTCGCATTGGATATTTAAGCCCCTATACCACAGTTAACTTATGCCAAGCTATTTGTGATGAACTAGTTCACCAACCGATTGAAACGATGATGGTATATTCTTGTATTTTCCGCAAACTCTATCTAAACCGTAGTGCTGAATGGGAATTATCACCATTTTCTGCCACCAATGTTTGTGGTGCCTTTTTGCATGGTGAAATTGCAAATATCAATGGAACCAACGAATATCTCAATGGTGGCTGTTCCCTGATGACCCTAGCAGAACGTGATGTTTATCTACCAATTGATCGCTCTAGCTTTGAACGGCTAGCCATCTTAGAAGATGATAGTAAAGAATTGTTGCATTATGTACTAAAGAAACAAAATGAAACCATCTTCTACAAAAATAAAATCTTAATGGAACAATTATTGGACCGCCAAGCTGCAGTAACTGCGAAAACCTTTACCAATGAACATACTGGTTTTCCTAATTTTAGAAAATACAGCATCGACAAACAAGAACTTGGTTATAATAAACTATGCCTTATGAAAATGGAACAAGCAGATTTATTTGAAACCATTCTTGGTAAAGCTGACTTTATGACACTTTGTACAAGGAACGTTTCACAAGTTTTTCATCACCTAAGTCAAGAGCAACGGTATTCCCATATTCATATATATCAATATCAGGATGCACATTTGATCCTAGCTGCCAACGATGAAGTTGACGACGCCAACTTTACGAGTGCTTGCCAAGAGCTATTTCAACACTTCTCTTTGGTAGCCTACAAGGATGAAATTACAATCATCAATCAATTTGGTTTGGTGATGCATGTTCCAAAGCTTTTAGAAAAAGCACGATTGTTGTTGTTGGAACGAGGATTACATGAACGTTTCGTTATCTATCAAGAAACGATGGAACTAGAATCAAGTGTTGATGAGACCTTAGCGATGATTGGAATCATCAACCAGGCAATGAAAAAAGATGGTATTGTTCCTTATATCCAACCAATTTATGACAACAAAGCTCTGCGTATTACAAAGTATGAGGTTCTCATGCGTTTAGCGGACCTACAAGGCAATGTAATCTATCCAGGCAAGTTCTTACCGATTGCGCATAAATATCGTCTCTACAACCAAATGATGCTTGTCTTACTCCAACAAATTTTTGATAACTATGCACTGCTTGGTGTAACGCTCTCTATCAATCTTACAGCAAGTGATATCATCTCTCCTTTGATGCAAGATTTGATTTTTTCCTTTTTAGAAAAAGGACAATATCGTTCCCACTTTATTTTTGAAGTAGTAGAAACTGAGAGCTTTGATAACTTTGAAGCTTTACAAGATTTTGCTTTGCGAATACGAAGTTTTGGGTGTGAAATTGCGATCGACGATTTTGGAGCTGGTTATTCTAGTCTTTACCGTATTGCTTTGTTACAACCGGATTATATCAAAATCGATGGAACCATCATCTTGGATGTGATTCACAATCCAGCCAAACAAGCCATTTTACAAACCGTGCTCTTTTTGGCCAATCAATTAGAAGTCAAGCTGATCGCGGAGTTTGTGGAAACAGCAGCAATTCAATCCTATTTACAAGCGCTTGGTGTTGATTTCTCACAAGGTTACTTATTTGGAAAACCGATTCCCGCAACACAACTTTTTCATGGCAAAGCTAAATAAAAAAAGGCTGCTCGTATGAGCGCCTTTTTTCTATCCTGTAACAATAATTGTATACGTTTGACCTTGTGTTACACTGCTACCTGTTTTCGTTGGAGAATCCGGGTGAATCAACCCTGGACTCAACGTTGAATGAGCACGTGTCACAAAATTAAAATTAACACCTGGATATTTACTAGCGAAGTTCGATTTGAGTGAACTAATTGTTCCTGGAGCACTTCCTGGTTGCAACATTGATTCTTGCATAATCAAGGTAAAGCTACTAGCAGGTCCACCAGATAAGGTAATTGTAATTGAAGTACCGCTTACCACCACGCTACCAGCTCCTTTGTTTTGTGAAATAGCAGTACCTTTCGCAGCAGCATTATAACCACCTTGCGTAAAGCTACAGCTTAATCCAATACTAGAACATTCACTTTGAATTTGAGCTTGTGTTTTTCCAACAAAGTTAGGAATCGTTACTGCTTTCCCTTGTGATACTTTAACCGTAACACCTTGTCCATTTTTTAAGATTGTTCCAGCAGCAACACTGAAACTGATCACACCACCTTTGGCAACACTATCACTGTATTCATAAATCTCAGAGAATGGGATTCCATAGTTGTTTGCCCATGTTTTAAATTCACTTAGTGATTTAAAGCTTAACATTGTAATTGGCCCTTTTGATAAGGTTACTTTGATCGTTGAATCTTGTTCCACTTTATCTCCGGTTTCTTTGTTTGCTTTAATCACGTTTCCTTCCGCAATACTATCATCATATGCTTCTGAGAACGTTACTTTAACTTTTGAGTCAATCGCCCAACGCAAGATATCATCTTTACTCATTGTCGAGAACTCAGGAATCACAACTTCTACCCCTTTGGATACCGTTAACGTTAACGTATCGTTATAAGGATCTGTTTCTTGTCCCTTCGCAATATCTTGCGCCATAATCAAACCACGATCGATATCAGATGAGAATTCATAAACAACTTTAAAATCAATTCCATAACGTTTTAACCAATTGCTCGCTTGTAGAACTGTTTGTTTAAAGAAGTCTTCCATAGCAACCGGTTGTAAGCTACCTTTTGGCCCAAGAGAGAATTCTAAAGCAATTTCATCACGACGTTTTACATCACCTGATTTACTTTGGCTCATCAAGATATCTTTCGCAATTTCTTCATCGACTTTGAAATCAAAGCTCATATTATTCAAATGTAAGTCACTTACATATTCCATAACTTCATCATAGCTCCATCCAACCATATTGGTAAGACTTACTACAACATCAAAGTTAGGACCAACAGATACACTTACATCCATAGTCTCTACATTTTTAACAAGTGTATTTGGACTTACATTTTGTCCAACTACGTAATACTCTTCTACCGTATCCGAATAGACATCGTTTTGTTGAATCTCGATCCCTTGTTCCTCTGCCCATGTAGTTACATCTACAATACTCATGTTGGTAAAGTCTGGTACATATTCTTGACTTGGTAAGGTTACTGCCTCACTTACGATCGCAACATTTCCAACCAAGAACAAACATAGAACCACATTGACGATAGCCAACACTCGATTGAATTTCCCTTCTCCTGCTTTGATTAAGTAAATACTCAACCCTACAAACAAGATAGTCATACCTAAAAGCAAGCCTCCTGTAACAATGGTTTGCATATTTTGAATGACCTCAGCACTTGCACCGACCATCAATACTAAATTTCCAATGCCCAATAATCCTGTAACGACCAGGATGGCAAATAAGATTCCATTTTTCATTCGTTATCCCCTTCTACTTTACAACAAGTTCAACGCGCATGCGACGATCGTTGTTGAGTTTTAAACTAAATTGGTTACTCGTTCCACCTGTTTTATTCAAAGCAGACATAAAGACATCATTGAGTTCAGCAAAGTCTTCAACTCCATTAACTTTCGTTGCTACATAAATGGTATAGGTACCACTTGGTAACTTACTTAAATCAATCGTGGTATCAAACCATGCTCGCTTTTTGGATTTCCCATCTGGAACTCGCATCGTGATTTCATAATCACCGGTATCGATATATCCAGCATTATAGGTAAAGCGTTCGAATGTTGCTTGATGTTCTAAAATAATGGAACGACTCACAGTTCCACTGTAATCACCGGAAACATTAAAACTTGTTCCTCTGATTCTTAAACTATTTCCACTAAAGTCCAACGTCTTATAGGCATTGAACATATTGTCAATGGTCGGTAACTTCTTACTACTTAACAAACCTTCATCCCGAACAAAGATTTCCAGGGGAATATTTTTGTTATAGTAATTGTTTCTAAACCATACCCCTTTTCCATCGCTATTAGTTGTACTTACTGCTTGTGGTTTAGAGAATAGGTTACGTACCATTGCCGTGGTTTTGTATGCTCCATTATCTGCGCGAACTTGTGCAGTATAATCACCTTGCGGTAATTTTGTTAAATCAAGGGTCCCTTTAAACCAGGCACCTGCATACGTCAAACTTCCTTCACCAGGTATGGTAAATGGATGTTCACTCGTTGTTGTCCAACGGTCTAGTTGCATCGTAATGGTTTCTTTGGTGTTCACATTCGTGAAGATAATTTCGTAATTGATGTTATCACTCCAACGGTTTTGTTGACCATTGATGACTAAGTATCCTCTAAAATCAATCGTTCCATTCGTATTCGCTGTAAACTTCTCAAAATGAAAACTACCGGATGTTTCTTTGGATTCTGGTTTTGGTGGTGTTGGAGTATCTGGATTTACATTTGGTACATTGGCAGTGGTATTGATATAGCTGCTGTGTACATATCCATAACTCACACTACTATCGTAAAACAAACTATAATCGGTTTTACTACGATCTGGTGTTAGTGGCATATCCGATGCGATTTTATACCATTCCGTACTTCCATTGACACTTTCTCCAGTTACTTTTCCTAAAATAACGACAGGCATTCCTTGGAATCCTTTGTTGTTGTAAAGTGCGACATCTGTAGTATTTGGTTCTTTACGAATATTAATTGCTGTACTCGTATTAAAATAGCCTAGATTGTA
>JBOFMT010000061.1:0-2316 GCA_051658525.1 Erysipelotrichaceae bacterium
TGAAGATAAAATAAAAAGCAAAAAGATCCAAACATTTGCGACGAACGGATATCTTTTTGCCAATATTATATTATCATATTTTTCAATTAGTTAAAAGAAAAACTGTTGACGCACAAATAATGTTTGTCAACAGTCTGAACAGAGATAAATTATCTCTGTTTTTTTTAAAAACTATTTTCTTTCGTTAGTGATTTTGGTATAATGCTTGTACGCACAAGTGGTGGAATGGCAGACACGCTATCTTGAGGGGGTAGTGGATGTATATCCGTGTGAGTTCGAGTCTCATCTTGTGCACCAATCAAAACATACAATAGCCTTTGGGGCTATTTTTTAATAAAGGAGCAGCTATGATACAAACAATCAAAGATTATTTCGCAATGTACTATTTACCAAGTAAACGTGATGCCTTGGTTGAGCAGTATTTTCAATTATCGAAAAACAGTTATAATAATTATCCCTTAACGATGCGCCTATTTTCTTATGGTTCTAGTATCATCGTTATCCTACTTGCTTTTGGAATGCGCAACTATGCAGCAGCCTTTGCACTTTGTGGATTTGACCTCATCGTTGCTCCCTTTTTATTTGCTTATACCATTAGAAAACAAAAATAAACACCTTGTAAAAGGTGTTTGTTTTTTTATGATTCAATCAGCTAAATGACCCATTTCTCCATGTTCATAACGTAAATAAGCAGCATTGCAATCTTCGTAGCTGTCATAGACAAAGTTACCGCAGAAATGAAGTTGTTGTGGGATATGATCTCCACCTATCAACAATAAATCAACAGTAGTTTCACTTTCGTTTGCTAGGATAATTGATGGTGCTTGATATACGTAGAGCTGATGTTCCTTCAAGGCGATACGTTCATTAACGATGGAAGAACCACTTAACTGGTAAAGTCCAAATTCCATCAATTTCGAGGTGTCTAATTGCATTGCTTGGTTTGCGTGCAAAAGGATATGCATCACAGTACCATTGCTTGCTGTACGTAGTGGAGATGGTGTGGCGAAGATACTTGGTAGGGAACCACTTACTAGTCTAGCATCAAAGCTAGGATTGCTTACATAAGGAAGTTCACTAGCATTATAGTTCAAGTACAAACCAGTTTGTTCATCTAGTGAGGTTGGCTCACGTAACCAAAGCTGCACACCATGAAGGTATGGGTTGTCTGGATGACCGACGCGCTCTTCATGAATTAGTCCTTGACCTGATAAGATATACTGTGCGCCCCCACTTTCCACACTCCCATGATGACCTAGGCTATCGCGATGTAGCATATGGCCTTCAATGAGATAGGTAATGATTTCAATGCCTGCATGGGGATGTGCAGATATGGTAGATTCATCTGTATGATCTGGATGAAAATGATCGAAAAATACAAACGGACCGACGCTTGGTAAATCACGTTTTGGTAATGCACGATAGATGGTCATATCGTCAGTTAATTGATGCGTTTTCGCATCTAGTATTTTTGCTGTTCCTAACATGGCAATGTTCCTCCAATATACTATTAAGTATACGCCTTATAGGGTAAAAAAAAAGCCAAATGCTATTGGCTTTTTTTTGGTACCATTAAAGAACAACGACGTTTGCTGCTTGTGGCCCACGATCACCTTCGACTACGTCGAAAGATACACGTTGGTTTTCTTCCAATGTTTTAAATCCATCAACTTTGATTGCTGTGTAGTGAACAAAGATATCGGTTCCATTATCATCCGTAAGGAAACCGAATCCTTTTTCAGAGTTGAAGAATTTTACTTTACCTGTGTGCATATGCATACCTCCATCAATTGGCCAAAGGCCCGTGTTTTTTACATGGTAACGTATTGTTAGGTTACTGCTTTGTAAAAATACGAAAATAGTATAGCATATCTTAAAACGCGTGCCAATTTATTTGTTAGTTAGTCTTTCCAGGTTTTCCAAATCTCTGGTTGATATCCGACCGTTGCTTGTTTTCCATTGCGTACGATAGGGGTACAAAATAAATCTGGATCATCCAGTAATTTTGCCTCTTTGGCCGCATCGCTTTGTTGATTGTCCATATAGGCAGCTTTATATGCACTGCTTGTAGGATCTAATAGAGCATCGACACCACCAACGGCACGCTTTACACTTTCATATTCTTTTGGACTCATTCCTTTATCTAAAATATCGATTGACTGTACTTTAATCTTTCGCTCTTTAAAATAGCGTTCAGCTTTTTTTGTTTCAAAGCATTTTTTCTTTCCAAAAATTTGTATGTTCATTGTGGGTTCCTTTCTAAAAGATAAAAGAAGCAATTGCTTGCTTCTTTTATTACACTTGCACATCGTCGGA
>JBOFMT010000062.1:0-49279 GCA_051658525.1 Erysipelotrichaceae bacterium
TATCAACAACTCAAAGAATATTATTATGATTTACCGTTGTTGAAGGATCCTCTCTGGTTTTTGAATTTAATGCAGCAGTGGGCAAAACACGCTTTAGGGGAAAACGTCAAGACTCAACATGTTAAGCATACGGAGATGGAAGCTTTAAATCTTCATTACTTGGTGCCGGAAGACCCTATTGTAAGTATGCGGATTTTAGAAGAGCGTTATGCTGCGGAACAAGACTTGTTTTTAGCAGTTCAATATGGAAACTATCAAAAAATGTATGAGTTACTGGAGAGTGGGATGATACATCGTTTTGCTAAGCGAGTTGATGATCCGTTATTAGAAGCAAGACATCGTCTGATTGTCTTCAATACTCTAATGCGTCGTGCGGTATATCAAGGTGGTGTGCATCCTTTACACATTGATCGCTTATCCAATCATCTTGCTATTTGTATCAATACACTCGAAGATCCGCAACAAGCAGATGGGCTGATGAAGCAAATCGTAACGAGTTATTTTTCTTTGGTAAAAGAGCATTCCCTTGCGCAATACTCTAAACCGGTACAAACGATGCTAGCAACCATTGATGCTTCCTTGGTCGCTGATTTACGATTGCAGCGGTTTTCAGAATCATTGTTTATGAATGCAAGCTACTTATCTACATTATTTAAAAAGGAAGTAGGAAAGACGCTGACGGATTATGTAAATGATAAACGTTTGCAATTTAGTAAAACACTGTTAACGACCACAACCTTATCGATGCAGGAAATTGCAATTGGATGTGGGGTTAAAGATTTGCATTATTATACGCGATTGTTTAAACAGTATGAAGGTTGTACCCCCTCTCAATATCGTAAACTACACACAAAAGCAAAAAAAATAAGGATTAGTCCTTATTTTTTTTCATCTGTAATACCACGTACTTCATCTAAATAATTATAGAGGGTAAATTTTGAAATACCGAGCAGACGACAAATTCGCTCTCCGCTCTTGGTGATTAAGAATGCTCCCTTTTCGTCTAATAACTTTACAATTTTTGTTTTCTCATTCTTGTGTAACTCGTGTAATGGTTGATCGTACTTGAGTTCGATACTGGCGATGAGTTGGTCGAGTAATTGAGCGACATCTAAAAATTGTTCGCTTTTTTCTAAATCTAGTGGAGTAACGCCGATCAGCGATCCCATTGCTTTTTGTGCATCTAAAAAAGAAGTGAGATCATAGTTTAAACATAGACTACCGACGATATCTCCTTCCTCATTGCGAAAAAAAGTTGAGGAATTTTTGATATAGCGATTGTTGTTTGTGCGCATGACTTTGTTGTATTTGTGTGTTTCATTGCGCTCTCCCCGTAAAACTTCCAAGCCCCATTTATCGCCTCCATCACCTATACTTCGACCGGTGATGTGCCCATTGCGAATATCAATAATTGTTTTATCGTAGTCTTTTAGGTTATCATGCAGTACGATTTCACAGGTCGTACCTAGATGATTTTCTAGTAAATCGACAATTTGATCCAATTGATCTTTGATTTCGTATATATCTTTCATTTAGTTGGTCTCCTTATGGAGTATATTGTATCGGAAAAACCGATAGAAAGCAAATACTATCTAACAAATAAGTAGATTACAACCTTACTTTTTGTTAGTTTTAAGCACTTACAAATGCGATAAATTAAAATAATTCTAAAAAAAAGTAGAAATATTGTTGAAAAGCTAAAAAAAAGTATGTATAATGAGGGCATGAACAGGAGAACGTTATGAAACAATTACTTCAAAAAATTTCCGAAATCGGAATTGTTCCGGTTGTTAAGATTGATCGTAAAGAAGATGCCTTACCATTAGCGAAAGCACTGATTAAAGGTGGGATGCCAATCGCAGAAATTACCTTCCGTACCGAATGTGCGGCTGAGGCGATTGAAAAAATCGCAAAAGCATATCCTGAAATGATCTTGGGCGCGGGTACGGTATTAACCACAAACCAAGTGGATGAGGCGATAGCTGCTGGTGCACACTTTATTGTATCACCAGGATTAAATCCAGAGATTGTAACGTATTGTAATGAAAAACAAATTTGTATTGTACCAGGAGTTGGGAATGCGAGTGATATTGAATTGGCTATTTCTTTAGGGCTTGATCATGTTAAATTTTTCCCAGCAGAACCATTGGGTGGAATCAAAATGATCAAAGCCTTGGCAGCACCTTATGGAAATGTAAAATTTATGCCAACGGGAGGTATTAGTGCTTCTAATGTTGGTGAATACTTAGCGAATGATAAAATTTTATGCTGTGGCGGAAGCTGGATGGTCGATCCTGCGATGGTTGCCGCCGGTCGTTTTGATTTAATTGAACAAAAAACAAAAGAAGCGATTCAAGGGATGTTACAACTTCGTTTGTTGCATGTTGGTGTCAACGATGCAAGTGCAACCGATGAATTTGCTCACCTATTACAACAACCAAAACGTGAGACAAGTATGTCTTGGTTTGTTGGTGAAACCATCGAAGTAATGAAAGATGGTGGGCGAGGGACGCATGGTCATATTGCTTATGCAACCTGTGATATTACCAGAGCAAAAGCTTATTTTGAACGCATGGGATACGACTTTTTAGACGATAGTGCAAGTTATAACGAAAAAGGAAAACTAAAATCGATTTACTTTACACAAACCATTGGGGGCTTTGCTGTCCATTTGGTACAACAATAAGGGGAACATATGAAAAAAATAGTAACATTTGGTGAGATTATGCTACGTCTTGCCCCAGAAGGATATTTAAGATTTAACCAAGCAGACCGTTTTCAAGCAACATATGGTGGAGGAGAAGCGAATGTCGCTGTCTCACTTTGTAACTATGGGATGCAAGCAAGCTTTGTAACAAAACTACCAACACACGAGATTGGTCAAGCAGCTGTGAATGATTTACGTCGTTACGGTGTTGATACTACCAAAATTACGCGTGGTGGAGAACGCGTTGGTATCTACTTCTTGGAAAAAGGAGCAAGCCAGCGTGCAAGTAATGTTATTTATGATCGTGCACACTCTAGTATTGCAACGGCTCGTGTAGAGGATTTTGTATGGGATGAAATTTTTGAAGGTGTGGACTGGTTCCACTTTACTGGAATTACACCAGCACTTGGTAGCAATGTTGCAGCCATTACGTTAGATGCGTTACAAGCAGCCAAAGCACGTGGTGTACAAGTAAGTTGTGACTTGAACTTTAGAAAGAAATTATGGACAAGTGCACAAGCGAATCTAACGATGAGTGGACTGATGGAATATGTTGATGTATGTATTGCCAATGAAGAAGATGCACATAAAGTGTTTGGGATTCAAGCAGAAGATAACAATGTGGAACAAGGTGACTTGAATCACGAAGGATATGTTAGTGTAGCAAAACAACTAGTTGATCGCTTTGGTTTTAAAAAAGTTGCAATTACACTACGTACGAGTATTACTGCAGATGATAACAAATGGGCTGCGATGTTATACGATGGGGAGGATGCCTATTTCTCTAAATCGTATGATGTACATATTGTTGACCGTGTCGGAGGGGGAGACTCTTTTGGTGGAGGTTTAATCTATGCGATGTTATCTGACTTCAACAATCAGGATACGATTGAATTTGCAACGGCTGCAAGTTGTTTAAAACATGCAATCGAAGGTGATTACAACCGTGTGAGTGTAAAAGAAGTACTTACTTTGATGCAAGGAGATGGAAGCGGGCGCGTCCAACGCTAGCAAAAACTACAAGTTTGTCCCTGTCATAATCTAGGTCCTCCAACCAATCGATATCAAACAAATTTTGTAACCATTTCTTGTATATAAATCAAAAAGCGTCAATTTTATGGCGTTTTTTTTACTGTTTTTTAACTTTGTGAAGAGATACACCAGAAGATATTGACAAATAAATGCACTTTGTTACACTTAAAGGGAAACAAAAAAAGGGGAAATAAAATAGAAGGGAGGACACAATGGCAAAGATAACATCAGGAGAATATGTCTATCAGGAATTGAAAAAACAAATCATGTTTCTACAATTACTTCCAGGACAACAAATCAATGAAACGGAAACAGCAGCAAGATTTCATGTATCGCGTACTCCAATTCGTGAAGCATTTAGACGATTGGAAATGGAAGGTTTGATTGATATCAAACCCCAAAGTGGAACAACGGTATCGCTCATTGATATCGATGAGATTAGTGATATTTTATACATTCGCGAAAAGTTGGAATTATGTATCTTGCATGATATTAAAAATTTAAGTGAATCTCAAATTTTAAAATTACGTGTATTGTTGTTGCAAGAAAAAGAACTGATTGAGCAACATGGCGATCCGTTTGAAAAAGCACAACAGTTTTTAGAACTGGATAATCTATTGCATGAGAAATTTTTCAAATTGGCAAACAAATCAACCATTTGGAAACGCATCTCGCAAGACCAACCACACTATAACCGAATTCGTGTATTGACCAATGCGTATGCAGCAGCGGATTTGCGTACACTGTATGAAGAGCATATTTCAATTGTAAATGCGTTGGTGGATTATGATTACCAAGCCTTGAATGAACTATATAAGCATCATATCTATGGGGGAATGGATACGTTGGCTAAAATTGTGAATGAAAATCGTAATTACTTTAAATAAAAAAAAGATGAGCTGAACAGCTTCATCTTTTTTTTTGAACACAATATGTAATTTTGTCAATTAATTCACATCAAAGGGTTTACATTGTATACAAGAGGTGTTATTATAAGAACATGAAAGCGGTAACAGCGCATTCAGTGGATAAAAGTGTATAGTTCTTTTGCTCAAAGGGGCAAAAAAATTTCCCCTCCATTGTAAGCGGTTACCGATCATAAAATTTGCAACATTGTTTACCCATTTTATAGGAGGAGAATCAAATGGATCAAAACAAGGGGTCGGTACCACAGTACCATAGAGCCAAGAATTGGCAAGTAGGATTGTTTGCATTAAACAACCTATCCACAAATGTTTATATGTTTATGATGATGTATGTTTCGTATTATGCAACGGGGATTGCAGGACTTGCAGTCGTTACCGTTTCAACCATTCTTACAGCAATGCGTTTATTTGATGGATTTACAGATCCAATCATCGGTTTCATTATTGATAAAACGGATACGAAGTTTGGAAAGTTCAGACCATTTATGTTTTTGGGAAATGTTATCTTAGCGGTGATGATCCTGGTTTTACATAATACAACGCACTTAGTACCAGAATCATTCCGTTTGTTGTATTTCATTGGTATCTATGGTGTGTATATTATTGGATATACGTTCCAAACAGCATGTACGAAAGCGGCGCAAGCAGCGCTTACCAATGATCCAAAACAACGTCCAATGTTTACCTTGTTTGATAACATCTACATGATGATTTTCCAAGTTGGTTGGATGTTCTATGTTTCAAATATGTTATTGCCGAAGTATGACAATAGCTTTACACTAGGTTTCTTCAATGAATTGTTAGTATTGGGTATCGCATTATCAGCGGTGTTTATGATCCTTGCAGTTATTGGGATAGCAAAAAAAGACAACAAAGAGTTCTTCGGAACCGGACAAGAAACAGAACTGAAATTCAAAGATTATTGGCCGGTACTGAAAAACAATCGCGCAATTCAAATGTTGGTTGTAGCGGCATCTACGGATAAATTGGCTGGTTCAGTTGCGATGAACTCAGTAGTAAGTATTATGTTATTTGGTATTTTGATGGGGAATTATGCATTGAGTGGACAAATTTCCGCCTTAACAATGATTCCTAACTTAATTTTAATTATGTTTGGTACCCAATTTGCTCGTAAATTCGGTCAGAAAAAAGCATTTGTAGTTTCTACATGGGTAGCAGTAATTACTACAGTAGCAATGATGGCCTTATTCTTAGTAGGGGATCCTACAACTATTTCACTTACAAGCATTAATTTAATTACGGTAGCCTTCATTGTGTTGTTGATCTTAAAATCAGGAATTGGTGCTATTTGTAATGGTATCGTTATTCCGATGATTGCAGACTGTGCGGATTATGAAACAGCATTATCTGGTCGTTATGTTCCAGGTATGATGGGAACTTTATTCTCATTTGTTGATAAGTTTATTTCATCTTTTGCAACGACAGTAATTGGTTTGGGATTAGCTGCCATTGGATTTACAACAGTAATGCCAGATGCAAATACACCTTTAACACAAGGAATCTTCTGGTTAACGATGTTCTTATATTTTGTCTTGCCAATTCTAGGATACATTGCAAGTATTATCGCAATGAAATTCTATCCATTGGATCAAACGAAAATGGAAGAAGTACAAGCAGAAATTGCAGCAATTAAAGCAGGTAACGCCTAATAAGAAGCCATCCTAGCGATGGCTTTTCTTTTTGAAATAATATAGTTTTACGAATACAGGTTCTAACAAAAAGTAAGATAATTTAGACTTATTGTATACAACAGTATTTACAAAGGATACAATTAGTGCTAAAATATGATTATGGAAACGCTAACATTTGTTAGAGAAGGGATAGTTTCAATGAAAATGACATTTCGATGGTACGGAAGTGACGATCCGGTAACCTTACAAAATATACGTCAAATTCCAAATATGAGCGGAGTTGTTACTGCGGTATACAGCGTTCCCGTTGGTGATGTTTGGCCAATGGAGGATATCGTTGCTTTAAAAGCAGACGTGGAAGCAAAAGGATTGGAAATGGAAGTGATTGAATCGGTTCCAGTACATGAAGATATTAAATTGCGTCGTGGAAACTACAAACAGTATATCGAGAATTATAAAGAGAATATTCGCCGGTTGGGCAGTGTTGGTGTGAAATGTATTTGTTACAACTTCATGCCTGTCTTTGACTGGACACGTTCACAACTCGATAAAGAATTACCAGATGGTTCCAATGCACTTGTTTATTATAAGGAACATGTAGATCAGTTAGACCCAACAAAACTTGCGCTACCTGGCTGGGATGCAAGTTATTCACCTGATCAAATCAAAGAGTTGATTGATGCATATCAAGCACAAGGGGAAGAAGGGTTATGGGAAGCGTTGGATGAATTTATCCAAGCAATCTTACCCGTTGCGATTGAAGCAGATGTAAATATGGCAATTCACCCAGATGATCCACCTTGGTCGATCTTTGGAATTCCAAGAATTATTACGAAGGAAGAAAATTTGGATCGCTTCTTAGCATTATATGACGATACACATCATGGTCTTACCTTATGTTCTGGAAGTCTTGGTTGTGCAACATTCAATGATTACACTGCAATGGTAAGAAAATATGGAGCAATGGGACGCATTCACTTTGCTCATGTTAGAAACATTAAAATCTTAGCCGATGGAAGCTTTGAAGAAAGTGCCCACTATTCTCCTTGTGGAAGTTTAGATCTTGTGGAAATCTTAAAAGCTTATCATGAAGTAGGTTTTAAAGGATATTTACGTCCAGATCATGGTCGCATGATTTGGGGAGAAACGGGAAAACCTGGTTATGGTTTATATGACCGAGCACTTGGTGCGATGTATATGACCGGAATTTGGGAAACCCTCGATAAATTAAAGGAGAATAAGTAGATGAAGATTCCATTTCAAATTGATTTAAAAGACAAAGTAGTCGTTGTAACAGGAGCTGGTGGTGTATTATGTTCCCTCTTTGCGAAAGCGATGAGTGATTGTGGAGCAAAAGTTGCGCTACTAGATTTAAACTTAGAAGCAGCACAAGGATATGCAGAAGAAATTAATCAAGGTGGAGGTATTGCCAAAGCTTATAAAGTAAATGTATTAGATAAAGCAAGTTTAGAAGCAGCACGTAATAGCATTGCTCAAGATTTGGGAACTTGCGATATTTTAATCAATGGAGCTGGTGGAAATTCACCAAAAGCGACAACAGATAACGAAGTATTTCATGCAGAAGATTTAGGAAAGATGAAAACCTTCTTTGATTTGGATCAACAAGGGGTTGAATTTGTATTTTCCTTAAATTACATGGGAACCTTATTACCAACACAAGTATTTGCACTTGATATGATGAATAAAACAGGGGCTAGTATTTTAAATATTTCTTCGATGAATGCTTATACCCCATTGACAAAAATACCAGCTTACTCTGGTGCAAAAGCAGCGATTTCAAACTTAACACAATGGTTAGCCGTACATTTTGCTGATGTAAATATTCGTTGTAATGCCATTGCTCCAGGATTCTTTGTTACCAAACAAAATGAGCGTTTGTTATTCAATGAAGATGGTACACCGACAGCACGTTCTGAAAAAATCTTACGTAACACACCGATGAATCGGTATGGTAAAGATGAAGAATTGATCGGTACGTTATTGTATTTGGTATCACAAGAAGCGAGTGGATTTGTCAATGGTGTTGTGATTCCAGTCGATGGTGGATTTAGCGCATATAGCGGAGTATAAGATGGAACATATTTATATTTCCGGATTTGCGGATGAGATATCATCAAAATTAGATGAACAAATTAACACAATGCATGACTTGGGGATGAGCTATTTATGCTTGCGTAGTGCCGATGGAAAAAACATTGGGGATTATAGCCTAGCAGAAGTAGAGACAAGTATCCTTCCAAGACTTACAGCGGCAAACCTTAAAGTGAGTAGCATTGGTTCTCCCATTGGTAAAGTATTTATCGATGATGAGGCAGGGTTTGAAAAACAAAAAACGATGTTACATGAGCTTTGTAAGATTGCGGTGGCCTGTAATACATCGTATATTCGAATGTTCTCCTTCTATATCAAAGAAGGGCAAGACTACGACAGCTATACAGAACAGGTGATTGAAAAACTACAAGCTTTTATTGAGATTGCACAGCAATACAATGTGATTTTATTACATGAAAACGAAAAAGATATTTATGGAGACAACGCAGCTCGTTGCCTCACATTAATGCAACGTTTGAGTGGACCACATTTCAAGGCAATCTTCGACTTTGCAAATTTTGTACAAGTAAAACAAGATCCACAACAAGCTTGGGATTTGTTGGTACCGTATATAGCTTATATTCATATTAAAGATGCTTCCTATGATCACAACGAAAATGTACTATGTGGTACGGGTGATGGTCAAATTGCAAATATACTGCAACAAGCAATACAAAATGGATATCAAGGGTTCCTAACGATGGAACCACACCTGGTGTTGTTTGATGCGTTGAAAGATTTGGAATTGGAAGATGTATCCAATATCATTAAAGATGATAAGGGTCTAAATGGACCTAGTGCTTACAAATTACAATATGATGCACTCAATGCTATTTTAGCAGGCATCCACTAGAGGAGAAAGAACATGAAAAAAATGCGTTTGGGGATTATTGGATTGGGACAACAAGGTGGTTCCTATTTGAATTTTATTGCAGAAGCGAAAGTAAAAAACGTTGTTGTTGGAGCAGTTTGTGACATTGATCCAGCGAAACGTGCTGAGATTGCACAACGTTTTCCAACCTTACCATTCTTTGAAAACTATATCGAAATGATGGAAAGCGGATTGGTTGATGCGGTTGTTACATGTGTTCCTCACTACCTACATCCAGAAATGGGAATCGAAGCATTGAAACGTGATATTCATGCATTACTAGAAAAACCTGCAGGTGTTTATAGCAAACAAGTACGTGAATTAAATGAATTCTCACTAACAAAACCGGATGTTAAGTTTGGAGTCTTCTTCAACCAAAGAACGAATCCATTGTATAAAAAAATCAAAGCCATTGTAGAAGCTGGTGAAATTGGAGCGATTCGTCGTACAGATTGGACGATAACAACATGGTGGCGTCCACAATCATACTATGACCAAAGTGCATGGCGTGCTACTTGGGGTGGTGAAGGTGGAGGTGTTCTTGTAAATCAAGCACCACATCAACTTGACTTATTCCAATGGATTTGTGGGATGCCAAAAGCGATCACTTCTGATGTGAAATATGGTTACCAAAGAAATATTGCAGTTGAAGATGATGTAACGGTAGTCCTTGATTATGGAAATGGAGCAACAGGTACCTTTGTTACTTGTACACATGATGTCATTGGTACGGACCGCTTTGAAATCGTTGGGGATAAAGGAAAAATCGTAATCGAAGACAGTAAAAAAGCAACAATCAAACGTTTGCATAAAACAGAACAAGAAATGAATGAAACGATGAATATGATGGATGTTATGAAGCTGATGATGGGTGGACAAATGGATGCTCTTTATTCTACTGAAGTGATTGAAGAATCTCCAGCTTGGGGAATGCAACACTGTGAAGTTATGGAAAACTTTGCAGATGCTGTATTAAACGATGCTCCACTTTTAGCACCTGGTGTTGATGGAATTCGTGGTGTTGAGTTTGCAAATGCGATTCACTTGTCAAGTTGGTTAAATAAACCAGTAAGCTTACCACTTGATGAAGAATTGTTCTTAAGTGAATTAAATAAACGTATTGTGGAAGAAGGAAAATACGAGCCTAAAAACTAGGCTCTCCCTCTGGGGGATTGGAGGATCATAAGATGAACGTTGGAATCATTGGATTGGGAGATATTTCTGCGATTCATATTGCAGCTATCAAGGGAATGGTGAATGCTAACTTGGTTGCTGTATGTGATATCGATGAGACGAAAAGAAACCATGTGGATGCAAGCTTTTACACAGACTATCATGAGATGTTAGCGAAGGAAACGTTGGATGTTGTCCACATATGTTTACCACATCACCTACATGTACAAGCAGCAAAGGATGTCATTGCTGCAGGTATCCATGTGTTGCTAGAAAAACCAGTAGGACTTAGCTATGCACAAGGAAAAGAATTGGCTGATTTTGCAGCACAATATCCAGAAGTGAAAGCAAGTGTTTGTTTACAAAATCGATTCAATGCAAGTTTTACACGGTTACAAAAAGAACTTGCAAACCCATCGGTAGGTAAGCTAATTGGAATGAAAGGTCTAGTAACGTGGAATCGGGAACAGAATTACTACGATGCCAAGCCTTGGCGAAAAGATAAAGCGCTGGCTGGTGGGGGAGCGATGATCAACCAATCCGTTCATACGTTGGATTTGTTACAACTTCTCGGTGGAACTATTGCATCTATCAAAGGTATGGTAGGGAATTTAGGAACTTTGGATATCGAAGTAGAAGATACAGCTGTAGCTAATATCGCCTTTACCTCTGGTGCTCGTGCAACCTATTTTGTAACAACATCTTATGTAGCAAATTCTTCGGTTGAATTACAAGTCATTTGTGAACATGCGAAATTTACCATCAAGGATCAAGTTTTGTATCAACATGACGAAGATAATAACAAAACAGTGCTAATCGAAGATGAACGATTAGCAGGAACAAAGTTCTATTATGGTGCTAGCCATGCATTGCTAATCGCTGATTTCTATCAAGCGATCAACCAACAACACGAGTGTTATGTTAGTGTTGCGGATGCCCTAGCTTCCATTGCTATGATTGATGCCATTCAAGCATCACAACTACAACAAAAAAATATACCATTTAAAGGAGAGTCACATGAATAACAATCGTATTGGTGTACAGTTTTCAACCGTAAAAAGTAAAGTCGTTCAATTGGGTGTTTATGGATTATTAAAAGAATTAGCAGAGATGGGTGTTAAAGTTGTTGAATTATCACAAGTTGATATCAACCCAAATACCATCGCGGAAATCAATTTAGCTCGTGAAGAATTTGGAACAGAAATTTGTGCAATGAGTGCAGCGGTGGATCCAATGATGCCAGGGTTTATGGCTGGGGAAACTCTATCGACACATTTCGATAAAATTGTAGCTGATTGTAAAGCAGTAGGATGTAACTTCCTACGTATTGGGATGATGCCGTTTTCTTTGTTAAGTGCTGACAAAGCTACCATTGTTGCTTGGGCTCAACGCGTAAATGGAATTTGTGAACAATTAGCAGAACATGATATTGAATTATATTATCATAATCACCATGTGGAGTTTAAACAAATTGAAGGGGAAACTATTTTAGATATCCTTCGTGACAATGCTCCATTGTTGGGGTTTGAACTCGACATTCACTGGATTCAACGCGGTGGATATAATCCAGTAGAAGTCATTAACAACTATGCAGGCCGTATCAAATTACTTCACTTAAAAGACTACCGTATTGGTGTGGTTGATATGAGTGCAATGGCTGGTGGAAACATGGCTGGATTTATGAATGCATTTAACAATGTGATTGAATTTGCTGAAGTAGGTGAAGGAAATCTAGATATCACTGCTTGTATTGAGGCAGGTGTTGCTGGTGGTGCTAGCTACTTCTTAATTGAACAAGATACGAGTTATGGAAAAGATCCACTCGCTTGCTTGGCATTATCGAAAGCAAATCTAGAAACAATGGGTTACGGCGACTGGTTCTAGCGATGAAAGCATTTATGGATGAGGATTTCTTGCTCAGTAATGAAACAGCGAAACGATTATTTCATCAACATGCAGCAAAGATGCCGATCTATGATTACCATAATCATTTATCAGCACAAGAAATCTATGAAAATAAACAATATCAAGATCTAACGGAAATTTGGTTGGGTGGCGATCACTATAAATGGAGACAATTGCGTACCAATGGAATTGCAGAACACTTGATTACAGGTGATGCAAGTCCAGAAGCAAAAATGGAAGCCTATGCGAAAACCATGCCCTATTTATTAGGAAATCCATTGTATCACTGGACGCATCTAGAATTACAGCGCTACTTTGGAATTTATGAAACTTTAGGTCCAAAGAATTGGCGAGATATTTACAATACGTGTAATAGCTTGCTAGCAAAACCAGAGTATCGTGCTCGTGGTTTGTTGAAACAAATGAAAGTTGAACTTGCTTGTACAACGGATGATCCCAAAGATGATTTACGATATCATTTAGCACTACAAGCAGAAGGGTACGATGTTAAAGTGTTACCAACCTTTCGACCTGATGCAGCAGTACATATTGAAAAACCGGGCTTTGTTGCTTATATTGCAGCTTTATCACAAGTTGTTGCACGAGAATTATCGGATATTGATGATTTACTTGGAGCACTAATTGAACGTCTTGATTTCTTTGTAAGTGCAGGGTGTGTCATTACAGACCATGGCATTGATGAAATGTTATTTGAAAAAGCAACCCAAGCAGAAGTAAATGATATTTACCACCGTGTGTTACGTTATGAACCAATCACCAAGCAAGAGGTAGCGAAATACAAAGGATATCTACTTGTTGGATTAGGGAAAGCGTATGCGCAAAGAAACCTTGTCATGCAATTACACTTAGGTCCAATGCGAAATAATTCCGCAAGACGACTAGAAGCTCTAGGACCAGATACTGGATTCGATAGTATCAATGATGCACCGGTTGCACAAGCGCTATCGAACTATCTCAATGCCTTGGATCAAGAAAACCAATTACCAAAAACAATTTTATACACACTGAATCCAAGAGATAATGAAGTCTTAGCAACGATGTGTGGAAACTTTCAAGATGGTATTACACCAGGTAAAATTCAGTTTGGTACTGGTTGGTGGTTTAATGACCAAAAAGATGGCATGGAGCGACAATTGGAAGCATTGGCACAGCTTGGGATGTTATCTCGTTTTGTCGGAATGTTAACGGATAGTCGTAGTTTCTTATCCTTCCCACGTCATGAGTACTTCCGACGTATCTTATGTAATAAAATAGGATGTCTGGTGGAAGCTGGAGAATATCCAAACGATTTAGAAATTTTGGGTGAAATCGTGGAACATATTTGTTACTACAATATCAAACAGTATTTAAATATGTAAAGACTGAGAGTAATTCTCAGTTTTTTTTACTTCGTCGGTATGCTGTCGTTTTATTTTGTGTAAGTAAGTGAATCATGAATTTACAAACAATAAAATTGCTAATGTTTCATTTATGTGATAACTTTTGCATAGAGGTGATAACGATGTTACCAAAATACACAAAACGAGTTAATTTCTTTTGGTGGGTTTGTGCCACCATCTTCTTTATAGCGATCACAGGTTATGTATTACCCTACTTCTTACAAGGAGCAAACACTGCAAGTCAGCAGTATTATGCCTATCGTTTTAATCTAGAGCTGTCCACACAACAAATTATCAATTTGCAAGTCGTTCTAGGGGAACAAGGGTGGAGTCAAGCGCTTCGTTTTCTTATCGATTGGATTTTTCCAATCAGTTATGTGTTTTACTTATGGACTTCCCTTGTTTTGGTGCTACGTCATCAAACACATCCAAAGCTTTCCCTATTGTTGTGGCTTCCATGGATTACCCTATTGGTTGATTATGCACAACAGCTAGCAATACGATGGTATTTGTATCAAAGTAGTGTTCCAATCGGAACTTTAATACCCTACCTTACCCAATTAAAATGGATTTGTATTTATGGAACCTTTGCTGTGTTGGCAGTTGGATTCTTGTATAAGTTTGTAGATGTTCAAAAAGTTAGACTCTTTGGAACCAAAGAGATTCAAGATGATCGTTAGTCTTTTATAACAATCATCGTTGTAAAGAGTTACATAATTTGCCAAATAATACTGTTATTTTGGTCATTGTAACTCTTTTTTTTGTAAGCATTTGTGAAGTGTAAAAACCACGAATAATCCATATCCTTGAAATTGACAATCTTTGACGCTGTTTTATACTGCTACTAGATATGACATATATCGTACGTTCATAAAGGAGATTAAAATATGAAACGAATGAAAACAATTGTAGCGTTTGGAATGTTGAGTATGTTGCTAGTAGCTTGTAGTTCTACAGATACCACAACCACTCCACCAACAACGACAACACCATCTGGTGGTGGTATGGGAAGCGGTGGTGGATTTGGCGGTGGAAGTGTGGATACTTCTGGTATTACGACCAAATACTTGGATCTAACCTATGGAGATGCATCTGCAACACAAACGTTAGATATCTATTTACCGAATGAAGGCGAAGGCCCTTTCCCAGTTATCGTTGCTGTCCATGGAGGAGCTTTTAAAGTAGGTTCAAAAACAGGAAGTGATGTTGCATCGATGATTGAAGGCGTCAATCGTGGATATGCCGTTGTGAGTGTAAACTATCGATTATCAGGTGAAGCGGTATTCCCGGCAGCAGTAAACGATGTAAAAGCAGCAATACGCTATGTGCGTGCCAATGCTAGTATGTATAATTTAAATCCAGATGCAATAGCAGCCTGGGGAGATAGTGCAGGTGGAAATTTAGTTGCAATGTTAGGAACTACAGGTAATGTTACGACATTAGATGGAGATACCACAACCAATGCTGGTGTATCTTCAGCTGTACAAGCGGTAGTAGATTGGTTTGGTCCGATTGATTTCTTAAAAATGGATGAACAATTTACGGCGTTAGGAATTACACCGAAAATGGGAGCTACGAGTACCGACTCATCTCCTGAGAGTGCTTATATTGGTCAAAATATCACAACAGATCCAGCATTAACAGCACAAGCAAATCCAGAAAGTTACATTGATACGCTAGATCCAGCAACGGCTCCAAGTTTCTTTATTCAACATGGAACCATTGATTCAAATGTACCAATTACACAAAGTGAAAACTTTGCAGCTGCCTTGAGTGCTAAAATAGGTGCTGATAAAGTAAGTTACAATATTCTAGAAGGAGCAGGGCATGGAACCTCTGAGTTTGATGCAACAACGAATTTAGATTTGGTTTATGGATGGTTGGATAGCGTCTTAAAATAAAAACAAGATAAGAAACAAAGTGAAAAGAGTACACCAGTTTGGTGTACTCTTTTTAAGATTAGTTTGGTATGGTATCTCATCGATTAATGCTAGGGCGATGTTATACCACATATGGTAAGTGGTTGCTTTAACAATTGATTAGCTTAAAAAGCAGCATATAAGATAATGGCACATGCACTGACGATAAATGTAGAAAATACGATGGAAATGATTCCATATTTCAGATGAGCGCGATAGCGGATACCAAAGGGAAGTGCGATGCCTAGTGTTATGAGTGCTATGACCAAATAAATGGTACTTGTAATATAGGCTTCTGAATTTGCAAGAAAGAAAAGCAGTGCAAGAATTGTTAAAAACTGTGTGGATAGATATTCGCCGTGTTGATCGTTATTGAATTGCGATATCCTTTTTTTAAGGATGAAATATACAGCAATACAAATGAGTATGGATAGTAATAAAATAAAACAATTGTATATGAATAGTTTCATATCATTATTTACCGCCTTCTATATCATAGAAGTTTTCATTCCAGGTACAGATCCAGGTTGTTCCCAGTGGGTGGAGTACACATTCCTGGTTTGATGTTGTTATATATGAGGAAATTTTATTTTGTTTTTGATTAAATTTGATAACCTTAACTGTATCATTAAGTAAACCTGCTGCAGCAGCAGCGGCGTTTGCTGCCTCAAATAACGCCCAATTTTGAATAACCCATCCAGTTGCTGTATACGTTGCAATTAAAGCATTAGCTGTTGTTATTAATACAAGTCCTGGAATGATTCTACTTTCGTTTTTTGAACTAATTGATGTTAGATCATTTTGTGAGTTTACAACTTCCACTTCACTTGCATAAATAGTTGGTGGATTCAGAAAAATTATTCCAAAAGTTATCAAGAATATAAAGTATTTTTTCATTGTTTTTCCCACTGCTAGTCAAGTATATACACTTGCTCAGCATCCTTTTTTTTATAGTAACATAATGTGAAAATATGTTCAAGTCACTTTGTCTGTATGGTTTAGAAAGCTACAGAGTATCACGAACGAGCGTGTGATTCAAATTTTTCTTTCCCTATTGTGAAAGAATAGCTTATGCTAGATGATCTTTTAACGAGGACTTAATACTTTCGTATAATCGATCAATCGAAGGATTTGTAATTAAGGAGCCAATCCATTGGATGGGGGAATGCAGATGAAGATTAGCGATTTCATCATAACTTGTAGACTCTAGTGTTTGTAACGGAATGTGAGGGAAAATATGCCATTGACGTGTAGTCATAAGATGAGCGATGTGAATATCGCTCTTAGCTAAATCTAGTATGATATCATCCACCATCGCTTTACTGCGTAACCCATAGGAGTGAGACACAAGAAGGGTCTGCTCTTTTTGGTTGCTTACGGTGAAAAATTGTATTTTCTCTTGTTTTCCAAAGTGATGCTTGAAATAGGTTGTAATTAAATCTTTGTTTTCCACTGCAAAAGCACAGGAAACATAGGGATGGGTATGGATGAGTTGCATCCATTTTTGATGTTGTGAATGTTGTAAGATACTCGGTTTTAGTGGACAGGTGAGAAATACATGATCAAAGTGACAACAATCTAGATTTGTGGTGATGGTTACTTTGTTATCAATTGTTTCCACACTTGTAATATCGCGATCACAACGGATATCGTGTAGTTGATTGGCTAGTGCTTGGGTAAGGGATTGCATTCCATAGCTTGCGAACAGAAAACGTTCCCCTTGTAATAGTGCTTCTACAATATGTAGATCAAAGGCATGAAAAACGTAATACGCAGCAACGTTTTTAATACTACCAAATCCAAAACTTGATAGATAAGGTTCAATGACTTGATCCAGAACAGTGAATGCATGGTTCTTTAAAAAGTCTCTACAGGAAACACGCAATTCCGGTGGAATCGTTCCATACGTCAAAGGTGAGGGATAAAGCCCATAGCTTGTTAAGACTGCTTTTAGCCGTTGTAACTCTGATTGTAATTGGATAATGGTACTAGGGTCTAGGTGAGCAACAAGAGAAAAGTCTTTGTCCACAAAGTTTCGGTAGACAAAACGTTCTTGATAAGGGACTTGCAATGCGATCATCAGTTTTTTTATGTTTTTGGAAAAAGAAACCACAGTCCCCAATTCCACATGGGCATCTTGTTGAGTTAAAGAGGCACAATGACCGCCAACTTGTTGCTTTTTTTCATAGACGGTAACACGGTGTCCGGATTGTTCTAATAGGTAAGCGGCGTATAAACCACTAAACCCAGCTCCGATGATGGCATAATGCATAAGTCCTCTCCTTTAGTAAGGGCGCTCTAAGTAGGCCCATAATGGCAAAATAATTCTTGTTTTTGTCTCATTGTTGTGATGGTCAATAGGGCTAGCTACTTCGACACCAAAATCTTGTTTTTCAACTAAATTATAATGACGATTATAATCTTGTACATGAAGTTTTAATGCTTCATAGCTGACTTTTTGTTGTATTTGTGGCAAGACATACGTTAAGCACGCTTGCGTATAGTGTTGCTTCTTTTTAAGAACATTTTGATGTTCTTTTTGTTTTGCATCTAAGGTACTAAGCTCAAGTTCCATACCAAGCGAACTTAACGATTGCAACATTGTTTTGCAGTTTTTCGTCGATAGCTTTAAGGGATCTTCTTTCCATTGGCACAACAGTCGTGGCCGTAATTGCAGGGATAGTGCTACGGGCAGAGCAACTGCTTGGAGCAAATCTTCTACGTATTGAATATTAATCGTTTGGTAAATGCGGGAACAAGCAATGCGGCTTTCAATATCATAAAGGGTATATTCGTAAAGGTGACCAATGCCTTCAAAACTTCCATAATACGTAATCCAAAACATCCAAGCTTCCCCATGCTGTAATGTTGTAAAGGCATTGGTTTGTGTTTGGGTAGGTACACTTGTTTTACGGGCGAACGTCCGTCTCGCTTCCTTTGTTGTTAAGTTGTTTCGCTTAAAAATATTGAAGATCGCAGATTCACTTATATTAAGTTGTGATTCTTCTGCTAGGTACTTCAGTGCTTTGGGACCGTAGTTGGGGTAGGTTTTAACAAGTGCTAAAATACTAGCTTCTAGTTCTGGTGTCGTCTTGTTATTAGGAACAAACTGTTTTTTTTGATCACTTAAACCATCCATACCAAGTGCTTTATAGCGCTTGAGCCAACGATAGTAAATCGTTCGCGAAATGTGATACTTTTCGCACGTTGTTTTTACCCCGACTTGCATTGCTTCTTGGATGATTTTAAATCGCAGTTCTTTTTCCATCATGATACCTCAATCCCATACTATGATTCTATTGTAACGTGCAAGTGATTTGCTTGCAAACTTTTTCACAATTATTTTACTTTCGTTATCTGTTTACACAATAGATAACTCTTTAATCTAACAATAGCCATAAATCAAGCTATCGTGAACAATTTCACGTGTAAACTGTAAGATAAAGTAAATTTATATCGGCAAGTGTGTGTTTAGCGTGGATTGAAGGGGCGATGGAGGCTTGTTATAATGGGAAAAAGAGGTGAATTTTATGGGTGAAATGAAAGTATTTAAGATTCAAAAAGGCTTGTTGGAAGACAATGCACGCATTGCTGAAACAACGCGAGCTGAATTGAATGCAAATGGTGTATTCCTGGTAAACATCATGTCATCTCCGGGAAGTGGAAAAACAACAACGTTGGTTTCCACGATCCATGCGCTCAAGGCAGACTATGCGATTGGCGTGATGGAAGCGGATGTCGATAGTGATGTGGATGCGATTACGGTAGAAAATGCAGGAGCGAAAGCGGTCCAACTGCATACCGGAGGATTGTGTCATTTGGATGCAACGATGACCAAACAAGGAATTGATGCTTTGGGTGTCGAAGATTTGGATTTTGTATTTCTAGAAAATATCGGAAACTTGATTTGTCCAGCAGGTTACGATACTGGTGCAATGCGTAATGTCGCAATCTTAAGTGTTCCAGAAGGTGATGATAAACCGCTTAAGTATCCAAAAATCTTCGGAAAAGTGGATGCGTTAATCGTCAATAAAATCGATGCAATCGAGCATTTCGATTTTAGTATGGAACGTTTAGAAGCTCGTGTACGTGCACTAAACCCAGAGATTGAGATTTTCCCAATCTCTGCAAAAACAACAGAAGGCTTAACAGCATGGACGAATTGGCTTCGTCAACAAAAGGGGTAAACATGGCTAAAACAACAGAAACAAGACCATTCAATGGTTCCAAACAGTTTGACTTCGCAAACTCTTGGGAAGATGTAAAAGGCAGAGAATTTAGACAAGATATCGTAGATTTGGCAAATAAAATTGGTAGAACCAAAGCGGGAACGTCTCGTGAAGTTTATCCATTTGGTCCAGAGTACTATGTGTTAGAACCAATTATGGATCCTTACCAAACAAAAATTGCGATGCACTTGAAGTTTAGAGAAAAAGTAACAGCACAAGAAGTAGCGGATGCTGCAAATGAACCTTACGATAAAGTAAAAGAAACATTAGACTATATTGCTTGGGCAGGTGTTGCATTTGTTAATACCGTAGATGGTGTGGATGTGTACTGGCAAGATATTTTTGTTCCAGGTCATATGGAAATGATCGTAAACAACAAAGAATTGGTTGCAAAATTTCCTCAAATCGGGGAGAGTTTCTATTACTTCGGTAGTAAAAAAGGTCCAATGGCAACTGGGATTATGCCAGTTGGTGGAGGACCAATGCGGGTGGTACCAATCGAACGCTCCATTGATGGGAATTCCAAAAAAGCAAGTTATGAAGAAGTAAGTAAGCATTTAGAAGAAGCACATATCTTCTCTGTATCCGACTGTTCTTGTCGTACATCTCGTGAATCAATGGGAGAAGGTTGTGGACATTTAAAAGAAGAAATGTGTATCCAATTGGATCATGCTGCTGAATACTATATTAAAACAGGTCGTGGACGCGAGATTAGTAAAGAAGAAGCATACGATATCATTCGTAGAGCAGAGGATAATGGGTTAATGCACTCGATTCCAAACTTGGATACACCAGGACATACCCATGCAATTTGTAACTGCTGTGGATGTGGTTGTTATGCGATGCGTTTGGCCAATGAATTTGTAAACAATGACATTGTTCGTTCTAATTATCGTAGTGTCGTAGATGAATCAAAATGTGTTGCATGTGGAGAGTGTGTGGATGTATGTCCAACCAATGCTGTACGTTTGGGTCAAAAACTTTGTTCGAAAAAACCAATCGATGAAACAATTACAAAAGTCAAACCACACAATTCAGAGTGGAAAGAAGATAAATGGAATTTAGACTATCGTGAGAATCGTCAAAATACCTTAGAATCGGGAACTGCTCCTTGTATTACCAACTGTCCTGCACATATTCCAGTACAAGGATATGTAAAACTAGCATCACAAGGAAAATACACGGAAGCACTTGAACTGATTAAAAAACATAATCCGTTCCCTGCAGTATGTGGACGTATTTGTCCAAGACTTTGTGAAGAGGATTGCACGCGTGGTGAAATCGATGCGGCAGTAGCGGTTGATGATATTAAAAAGTTTATTGCAGAACAAGATTTAAATGCAGACACACGCTTTGTTCCTAAGAAACGTCACAATTACAGTGATAAAAAAATCGCGATTATTGGTGGTGGACCTTCTGGTTTAACATGTGCCTATGATTTAGCTTGTGATGGTTATGATGTAACCGTATTTGAAAAAAATAATCGTTTAGGTGGAATGTTGACTTTGGGAATTCCTAGCTACCGATTAGAGAAAAATGTAATCGATGCGGAAATTGAAGTGTTAAAAGAGATGGGTGTTAAATTCCAAACGGGTGTAACAGTAGGTAGTGATATTACGATCCAACAATTACGCGAACAAGGCTTTAAAGGGTTCTATGTTGCAATTGGTGCACAAGCAGGACGTAGCCTTGGATTAGAAGGTGAAGATGCACATGGAATCTTCCATGGTGTAGATTTCTTACGTCGTGTTAATTTGGGTGAAAAAGCTCATGTTGGACGTCGTGTCTTAGTCCTTGGTGGTGGAAATGTTGCGATGGACGTTGCACGTACAGCCGTTCGTTTACCAGAAGTAGAAGAAGCTACTTTATATTGTTTGGAAGCACGCGAGCAAATGCCAGCACACGTAGAAGAAGTAAACGAAGCTCTTGATGAAGGTGTAGAAGTTCACAATGGTTGGGGACCATCTCGTTTGGTTGTTGACGAAGGTGTGTTAAAAGGTGTGGAATTCAAACGTTGTATCGCAACACACGATGCAAACGGACGTTTTGCTCCAGTCTTCGACGAAGAAAATCGTATGGTAGTAGCTTGTGATGCCTTATTGTTATCAATTGGTCAAACCTTCGATTATGGAAATCTATTTGCTGGAGAAAACGTAGAGCTAAGTGCTCGTAATACGATTGTAGTTGATTCAAAAACATTACAATCAAGTCAACCGGATATTTTTGCTGGTGGGGATATTGTAAGTGGTCCACGTTTTGCAATTGATGCGATTGCAGCAGGGAAAGAGGCAGCAATTTCGTTACATCGTTTTGTTCAAAATGGACAAAGCTTAGTATTTGGACGCGATAACCATCTTTACCGTGCTTTGGATAAAAACAATCTAGAAGCGATTCAAGGATACGATGAAATTGGTCGTCAACATATTCCACATGTAGATGGTGAAAAAGCCAAAGCAACATTCGCCGACTTACGTGCAACGTTGAGTGAAGAACAAGTAAAACTTGAGACTTCTCGTTGTTTGGGATGTGGAGCGAGTAAAGTGGATGAATACTTATGTATTGGATGTGGTGCTTGTACTTTGCGTTGTAAATTTGATGCCATCCGCTTGGAAAAAATTCATGATGCTAAAGGATTTGAAATTGATGATCTACCAAAACATGTGATTAAAAACACCGTAGTTCGTAAAGTGAAGATTGCAGCGAATAAAATCAATCCTTTCACACCGACAAGATAAGGATTCATCCTTATGCATGAACTCGGTATTGTCTATGAAGTCATCCGGATTGTTGATCGCTTTGCAGCGGAGCAACAACTCACTTCAGTAGAAAAAATTGTGTTAGAAATCGGGGAGCTCTCCCAAGCAATTCCCCGGTTTCTAGAAGAGTGTTATCCAGCTGCGGTAGACGACACCGCTTATGCTAATACTGCACTCGAAATCATTACGCTTCCAGCGATCGCACTTTGCGATACGTGTAAAACAACATACAATGTGATCACACAGCGTAAAACTTGTCCTGCGTGTGGATCACAATCCTATCAATTACAAAGTGGGCAAGAGTTTAATATCAAAGAAATCGTCGGTTGTTAACCGACAACGAGGAGAATAGAATATGGAAACAAAAACTTTATTAAAAACGGCAATGTTTATCGCAATTGGAGTGTTATTACCTAGTGTATTTCACGCATTCCAACTCGGAGGATCAACTTTTTTACCAATGCACATTCCTGTCATTCTTTGCGGATTCCTATTAGGAAAAAAAGCAGGGCTGTTATGTGGTCTGATTGTCCCTTTATTATCATCCCTTACCACAGGGATGCCTCCCATGTACCCAGTGGCGATGACAATGGCAATCGAACTTGCTGCTTATGGATTCTTAAGCGGTGCGTGTAAAGAAAAGATGCCAGTGTTCCCAGCGCTATTGGTTGCACAACTAGGTGGAAGAATCGTAGGAGCACTCGCTAGCTTTATCCTATTGAGCATCACAGCGAAGCCCTTTGCACTTGGTGCCTATATCACAGCAGCATTTGTAACGGCAGCTCCAGGGATTGTCTTACAATGGTTGTTGATTCCTGTTGCGATTACGTTATTGCAAAGAGCAAAAAAAGCACGCTATGCATAATACAGCAGCGTTCTTTAATGAAAAAGCAGCCGTTTGGGATGAACTTTGTTTCCATGATTCGAATAAAATAATATCCATGTTGGAAAAACTCGACATCCAACCACAAGCCCGCATCCTTGATGTGGGTTGTGGTACGGGTGTATTAGAACCTCATCTTTTAGCTAGCAAGCCGCAACAAATACTTGCGATTGATTTGGCAGAACAGATGATTGTACATGCACAAAAAAAACTGACACATCCTCGTGTTATGTTTACATGCATGGATGTGTTTGAACTCCATGGACAATTTGATGTGATTTGCTTATATAGTGTATTTCCACACTTTCCAGATCCAGCAGCACTCTTTGCTAAGCTGAGTACGCTGTTAGCGCCATCTGGTAAAGTGATGATTTTTCATAGCGAGAGCAAAGAAACCATCAATGGTTACCACAATAAAAATGCAGCTAGTGTTTCCTTAGGGTTACCTGATATAGAAACACTTACTGTGATGATGCAACCCTATGTTGATGTGGTTGCGAAAGAAGATACTTCGTCCTATTACTATATCATTGGACAGAAAGCGAGATAACTATGGGTTTTTTATTTGAAGGAGTTACATTAGCAAGTGCCCTTACCTTGTTGGTGTTTGTTGGTGTGTGGATCTTTTTTAATGAGATTACACGTCGCAGTAAAGTAATGTCATTGTTGGCGTATGTTGTATTGCCAATTGTATTAGCAATTTTGGTTGTAACCAATGTATTGAATTCTCCAACGGGGAATACATGGTTTGCTTGGGTTAAAGTCATTTCAGCCCTTTTGGGTGTTTATGGGTTTATGGCCATTCGTTTCACAAGCTGGGGACAACGTAAATTTGCGATTGTATTCCCGGTTATGATCTTAGCAATTAACATTGCAGAAGCTGTATATCGTGAATTGCAAGTATTTGCAACCTACAAAGAATTAACAGTAGATGCTGGTGGTGTACTTGTACTTGGTGGAGGATGGAATATCCTAAATGCCATTGCTGGTGTAATTTGTATTGTAACACTTTGTGGATTTGCTGGTATTAAAGTATCAAATGATAAAACACGCGATATGATTTGGCCAGATATGACTTGGATGTATATTGCAGGATATACGATTTGGAACTTTGCTTATGTTTATAACTGTATTTCAAGTCGTGCGATGTATGCAGGTTTTGGTATTTTATTAGCAGCTGTATTAGCAGAATACTTCTGCAAACGCGGAGCATGGTTACAACACCGTGCACAAATCTTATCATTATATGCAATGTTTTCCTTATCGGTAGACTTCCAACAATGGACGGTATTCCAAATTGTACCTACGTATACAGAATCTGTATTGTGGGGAATTGGGATTGTTTCTATTGTATTTAACTTAGGTGTCCTTATCTATATGTTATATACGATTAAAACACAAAAGAAAAATCCATTCAAAGAAGATGTTTATACAGAAACAAAAGCATATCAAAAAAATCTAGAAGCCAATAATTTAGTATAGATTTTAGAGATGATGCATTCATATTTGTTTGATATCCTCATTTTTTTGATTTGAAACAATGATGTTGCATGGGGGATCAAATATGTATTAGGGGGAAATCTAAGTTACTATGTCCTTTAACTATAGTAATGCAGATCGCTTTACCATAAAAAGCAAGCTAACAATTATAAAAAAACGTAAAAAAGACGAACGTAACAAGTGGGTGTTACTTTCGTCTTTTTCTATGTCTAGAAACATCGAACACTCTTAACAGCATATTGATGTATTGTGAGACCGGTTTTTGATATACTTTAGGGAGTAGAGGGGGAGGCATATGAAGCATATTATTTTAAGTGCAGATGCGCAGTGGGGCGTATTTCTGGTTCCTGATGAGGTAGCTGAGAATTTACATAGCTATTGTATGGAGTTTTGTACCTCTTGGTTACCTTCAAGTCCAAATGCGAAAAAGTATCGTACCAAAGAGGGACTTGTATATACTGAGCTAGACTTTATTGCGTATCTTAATACTTGGAAATTTCCAGACCAAATATCTAAGCGAATTGAAAATCTAGGATGGATGCACAAACAGCGACAGGTTCCACAAGAGTACCAACAATGTGCACAGTTTCATTTTTAATTGGAAAGCGAAAGCAAATAGTAATATAAAGTAGAGCAGTGAAGGATATGTCCTTGTCGTGCTCTATTTTTTTGATTGTTCGTGTTAGCGAATGAAATTGATGTTCTTAATATGCTAGGGCGATACTTTGGTGGATGGTAGTTGGATCACTAAGACAGCGTATCATAAAATCAGCTACATCCGCACGAGATATCTTCCGTCCATTGTGTGGAACACCTTCACTTGCGCTACGGTAGGTTTTGGTAAGCTCACCTTCACTTAGCGACATCGGTCGTACAATCGTATAGTCCAGTTTGCTAGTTTCTATCTTTGCAACTGCATTGCGATGATCTTCTAACGTGTTTTTGAGCAGGGTTTCCACCACAAAGCCAGATACCCCGTGAAGTTCATGATGAATTCCAGCTGTTGCAATCTGGACGATACGCGTTATGTGATTGGCTTGCATGCCGGCAACGATATTGGCAGTCATATCAGCAATCACAGTAGATTTCTTGGTCCCAGGTCCCCCTAAACACACAAGTACGGCATCGTGTCCTGCAAGTGCGCTTTCGACATCACTTGCCTTTGTGGCTTGCCCTACTACAATCGCAAGATTTGGATTCACATAGGTAATCCGTTCTGGATTTCTTACAAAAGCAGTGACTTGGTGGCCTTCGAGTAAGGCTTGTTCTAGCACATGTTGTCCAGTTTTTCCACTGGCTCCAAATACAATTAGTTTCATATTGTTTTTCCTCTCTATTTATGCAAGGGTGGTGTGCCAAATTCCTTGATTTTACGTTCTAAATCCTGCGCATCCTTGAGTGTGTGTTCTTCGGGGAATACGGTTGTTAGATAGTGTTGCGCAAATGGGAAACAACAACACTCGAATGGAATCATATGGGATTGGATAAATCCAATCGATAAATCTTTGATGGAGACTTGAGCGTCGGGAATGTGTTGTGCACACTTCATTTCCATTGGATCAAAAATAAGCCCAAACGGCGCTTTTCCTGCATTGTCAAGTGTACCAGAATAATCGATAGAGAGATTTCCTTCTATCCATAAACGCTGATTGAGTTCGATGCAATTATGCTGATTTAAGTCGACGACATAATTAATTTTACTCTTACTGCTTTGTAATTCACAGAGGAGTTCTCCTGCATAGGTTGTGGTAAAAACGCACACATCCGTTGTTGGCGCAATGAAGCCTTTGCCTGGATCATAATGATAGGTGTTAGACTCATAGTCGCAAATTAACCAAGAAACTAAATTTGTTTGTTTATTTTTTGCGATGATATATAGCTCTACGCGTGTTCCCCAAAAGACACTTGTGTGAATGTTGAAACAACCTACAATGGCGCAATAACGCGGTCTGGTATGCTCGAACAATGCAATTTCTACCAGTTCATAGTTATCTGGTAAATAGGCTGATACTTGATCTTCTGTTATTTCGTAAGCAAAAAAGAAACTATAAGGCTCTACGACAAAGCCCATATAGCTATTGTTTTTTTGATTGAGATCGATAATTTTTCGTTGAACTTTTTGTGGTAGTTTCAACATCATTTCAGAATTCTTTGCCATTTTCCCTACTTCTCTCGGGGTGATTTTTTTTTCGACCTCCACAACAAATCGATTGGTGTATTTACTCATAAGCCCTCCCTTTATGATGGTTATACTTTGTAGTATAGCATAGCTCAAAAAGATAGAAAGTATTACGATATACGTTGGTTTCTTACTTGCAACAAGCTTAGAAACTGCTAGAATAAAAGCAATAGAAAAGAGGGAAACATATGGAAGATTTGATAGCGAACTTAGCTCATCGATTTCAAGAACATCCTCATCGTCATCCAGATGTTACTTGGTCAAGTGTAGAAACAGCTTTACGAAACAATCCAGAAGGAGTTGCGAGTCTAGCCTTCCTAGAAGCAACGGGAGGAGAACCGGATGTGATTAAGGAAGCGGATGGAAGCTTTCTGTTTGTTGACTGTAGCAAAGAGTCACCCATAGGGAGAAGAAATCTTTGTTATGATCTAGAGGCATGGAATTTTCGTAAAGCAAACAAACCAGGTGGAAATGTTATGAGTGAGTGTGAACAACATGGAATCAAGTTATTAGATGAAGCGGACTATCGTGACTTACAGGCGCTAGAGCCAGTGGATTTAAAAACATCGAGCTGGTTGTTAACGCCAGCAGCAATACGTTCTCGAAAAGGAGCAATATTTGGAGACTGTCGTTACGCACATGTGTTTGTGTATCACAATGGTGCTGATTCCTATTATAGTGCTCGTGGTTATCGTGCAAAGATTTGGATCTAAGATCTCAGTAGTGAGATCTTTTTTCTTTGCTTGGATTGTACCTTTACTAGCCTAGCAAACCAATCTATAATGGATAGAGAAGAAAAACGAGGAGGGATGAGATGTACCAAGAAATTACCTTAGCTGTACGTGCACTGGTTGGCTTTGTTTTACGTCGTGGTCACATCGACACTCGTTTTGTAAGCAATGAACGCATGGTAGATGGGGGAGAAATTCATCGAATGATCCAACGTACTAGCAGTACTGACTATCAAGCAGAAGTTTTTTTACGTGCTAGCTATAGCGTAGATGGACTTGCTTTTCACGTACAAGGTAGAGCGGATGGGATGTACCGTGAGGGGCATACGATGGTCATCGATGAAATCAAGTCGACAAAACTAAGCAGGGAAGAAATCATGGGACAGGATGATGAGGCTCATTGGGGACAAGTCATCGCCTATGCTGCTCTCTACTGTGAAGATCATGCTTGCGAAGAAATCATCGTGCAACTAACGTACTTTCAAATCAAAGAGGAAGAGATTTTCCGAAAACGTAGAACCTATACACCCCAAGAAGTTCAACAACTCCTCCTTGGTTATTTACAAGCTTATGTCCCTTGGGCAAAATTTTCGATGGATTGGAAACAAAAGCGAACCGAAGATTTGCAAGCGATGCACTTTCCTTATGCATATCGTAAAGGACAATATGAGCTTGCAGCAAGTGTATACCGTAGTATTCGTGATCGTAAGCAACAATTTATTAGTGCACCTACTGGAATTGGAAAAACAATATCTACACTCTTTCCTGCCATGAAAGCGATGGGGGAAGGACATGGAGAACTCATCTTTTATTTAACTGCGAAGAATGTTACCCGCCAACAAGCCCAAGATACGATATTAAGTTTACGGGCGACCATGCCCAATGCTAGCTTTAAAAGTATTCAGTTAACCGCAAAAGATAAAGTCTGCTTCCTACCAAAACGGACGTGCAATCCTGTTGACTGCCCTTATGCAAAAGATTATTTTGAACGGATCAATGATATTATCCTAACAATCATCCAAGAAGAGGATACATTTACGAGTGAAACGATTGCGCAGTATGCGAAACAATATACGGTTTGTCCATTTGAATTAGCACTTGATTTAACGCTGTTTTGTGATGCGATCGTTTGTGATTACAATTACGTCTATGATCCTGTTGCCCAGCTGCAACGTTTTTTTGTAGATGGTGGAGATTATATCTTATTGGTGGATGAGGCACATAATTTAGTCGATCGCTCTCGTAGTATGTACAGTGCAAACTTATCACGACAACGATTCTTGGATGTTGTGGCAACGTGTGGTAAGCGTTATAAACGCCTACAACGCGTAAGCAAAGAGGTTAGTGATGCTCTCACCTGGACTGCTGAGCAAGAAGAAATCACTTCCTGGGTGGAAGCACGTTCTCCTTATGGAATTGCGAAACCATTAAAACAATGGATTCGAGTTTGTGAACCTTGGTTAGAGAAACAACAAAAAAACAAACATTATGAAAGTATCATTCAATTGTACTTTGATATTCGCTTCTTTTTACGCATGTTGGATGTGTACGAAGACCAGTATGTTACCCACTATCAAATTGCAAACGATCATGAAGTTAACTTGTTGTGTTTGGATGCGAGTAAATTTATCAAAGCAGCAGTTGCGAAAGCACGCAATGCCATTTACTTTAGTGCAACCTTAGAACCAATGCCCTACTTTATTCAAACACTAGGTGGTAATAAGAACTCCTTACAACAAAGTGTAGCGAGTCCCTTCTCACTATCGCATTTAGGGTTGTATGTGATGAGTCACATTTCTACAAAGTATACAGATCGCATGGGAAGCCTTGCGGAAGTCGTGGATGTTATTGCTACGACAATCCAAGCAAAAACAGGAAACTATTTTGTTTTTGCTAGTAGTTATCAATATATGGAACAAATTGGAGTAGCACTGCAAGCGCAGTGTGAAGATACCATTCTATTAATGCAAACACCAAATATGGATGAGCGTGAGCGTGCAAACTTTCTTGCAGCCTTTGATACATCGCATAATCAAAGTGTAGTTGGTCTTTGTGTGTTGGGTGGAGTGTTCTCTGAGGGGATTGATTTGGTGGGAGAACGTTTGATTGGTACGATTGTGGTAGGTGTTGGATTACCACAGTTTAATCCCCAACAAGAAGCATTAAAGCACTATTATGAAACTAGACTACAAGAAGGCTTTGCTTATGCCTATCAATATCCAGGAATGAATAAGGTGTTACAAGCTGCAGGTCGTGTGATTCGCAGTGAAACAGACCGTGGAGTCGTGATCTTAATCGATGATCGGTTTGCTAGTCGTCGCTATCGCGAGCTCTTTCCGCAACACTATCACAAACGTAAAACTTTGTATCGGGTGAGTCAACTCGAACATGAACTCAAAATGTTTTGGAAAAAAGAGGATTAGACTGTGCAAAAACTGCACTTTTTTGTACAATAGCAAACAAGAGAAGGAGGTATACTATGAAACAAGAACTCGTGAAATATAGTAAAATCGCCATTGGGGCTACCCTTGCCATGGCAGCAGCAACGCTACTAGGACTAGCGTTTGCTCCTTCTGCAGGAATCATTACGTTATTAAGTATTCAGGATACAAAAAAAGATACCTTACAAGTAGCATATAAACGCTTTGTTAGTTTTTTTCTAATGTTAGTTCTAGCAACCGTACTTTTTAGACTCTTAGGAGCAAAAATTATTGTCTTTGGTCTTTTTCTACTCATCTTCGGTCTATTAAGTTCCAAACTACAAATTTTAGAAGGATTATCGATCTCTGCCGTACTTGCTACCCATCTTTTTGTGCAAGAAACCATCGGTTTGGGTTTACTCTTAAATGAAGTCTTATTGATGTGCATTGGTGTTGGGATTGGGGTTTTAATTAACTTAAAGATGTTGGACCAACGCATAGCGATTCAAAAGGATATGCAAACCATTGAAGAAGCGATGAAAGCAATCTTTGCCATTTTTGCACATGACTTAACCCATGTCGACAAAACATGTGCCCAAGCTTCTTGCCGTGTTTTGTATTTTGACCCCGTCAAACGTGATGTGGAACAAGCACTACAACGAGCGGAAGTGAACATCAAAAACAATCTACGTAGTGATACGAGTTATTATTTCCGTTATCTCTTGATGCGCAAACAACAACTCGGCATGTTGCGTAGGATGAGTGTTCGAATCCAACAACTAGATGAAGTAACCAAAGATGCGGATGCAATTGCACATTTCTTCTCCTTGTTGCAAGCAAGTTTTCATGAGTATAACAATGTGGAAGATTTGTATCATGTATTAGAAGCGATGTTGGAGGAGTATCGTCAAGAGGCGCTACCCAAAACGCGAAAAGAGTTTGAAACCAGAGCGATTTTGTTCTCTATCGTTCAAGATTTACAATTATTCTTGGATTTAAAACGTGAGTTTATCTTTGGATTGAGCGCAGCGGATATCAAACGATATTGGGGTGTCGTACCCGAAAGACAAGAGCAAGAAGATGAAGCGTAGACTAGATTATGTTTGTAGTGATGCATCTAGTATCCTAACGTTTTTAATCGCTCAAGGTTATTCTGAGGCGGTTTGTACGCACTTGCGCAAGCAATGGGGTTGGATTCTTCTCAATGACCAACCCGTTAATATCCAAGCACAATGTAATGTCGACGATCAGTTGACCATCATCCTAGAAGAAGTAAACACATCCGATATGATTGCCAATCCACTCCCCCTTAGCATATTATGGGAGGATGAAGATATTTTGGTTTTAGATAAACCACATACGATGCCCATTCAACCATCACGACGACATCCTGAAAATACCTTAGCCAATGCGGTTGTCGCTTATTATCAACAGCAGGCACCATTTGTCTATCGTTGTGTCAATCGTTTGGATCATGAGACCACAGGAGCTACCATGATAGCAAAAAATATGTTAGCCAGTGCTTTGCTTGCCAAGCAAGTGCAAAACAAAACATTACAACGTACTTACCTAGCTTTAGTAGAAGGAATTCCACCTACAACCTTCACGATTGATCGGCCGATTGCAAGAAGGGACAACGATACGATTGTTCGTTGCATTGATGAAATCAAGGGGGAAACGGCACGAACTCATGGCATCACGCTAGCGAGTTATCGTAAGGAGGGATTGATTTTTTCGCTTTGTGAGCTAAGGCTAGAAACAGGACGAACCCATCAAATTCGCGTTCACATGCAATCCATACATCATCCGCTTTTAGGAGATGAGCTATATGGTGGTGATACGAGCTATCTAAGTAATGTAGCACTGCATTCTAAGACATTGCGATTCACTCATCCCATCCTACACCAACCTATGATGATTGAGGCAAGCTTACCAGACCAACTTCAAAACTTCTTACACCAGGCAACACCACTGTAACATGCAAGGCGAATGCGACCACTTGCATGCTTTTTTTTACCTGTTGCGTTAAGGCTCTTGTATGGAAATAAAAAAAGCATATACTAGAGATAGGAGGAAAAGCACATGAAGTTACGCATCGAACTAGATCCAAACATGGAAGACGATACCATTGTGGTAAGTGCCAGTGCACCGAGCAAGGCACTAGAAAAGCTACAACGTTATTGGCTTGAACTACAAAAAGAACAAGAAAGCTTTGTATTTTATCAAAACGAGAATGAATACTATTTGCCAATCAAAACCATCTTGTTCTTTGAAAGTTATGAGCAAGGTGTGTGCGCACACACCAAAGATCAAGTGTATCAAGTGCCATATAAGCTATATGAATTAGAAGCACGCTTACCAGACTACTTTTGTCGTAGTTCAAAATCATGTATTGTGAATATTGTACAAATCACATCCATGAGTCGTAGCTTTTCCAACAATAGTCTTGTGGAATTTGAAAAGAGTCATAAAAAAGTGTATGTCTCGCGTCATTACTATAAAACATTGAAAAACACAATCAGAGAAAAGAGGGCATCAATATGAAATCAAATCGTATTTTTTGGGGTAGTTTCTTTGTCTTAGGAGGAGTTGCCTTATTACTAAGTAGCTTTGGTTATTTAGGAGAAGTGAATCTATTTAGTTTAATCTTTTCCATCTTTTTAGTTGCTGTATTACTAAAAAGCTTATGGAGACTTAATATTACAGGTGTTGTATTTACTATAACCAGCTTATTATTGTTGTATCAAGGACCACTAGGCCTACCAGAACTATCTACTTGGAGTATGTTACTTGCAGCAACACTAGGTAGTATTGGACTTAGTCTTTTGTTTCATCGCAGTATTGCTCGCATCAATGCCAAACGTAAGGTGAAAACCTTCCGCTTTGAACATGATTTTAATGGCTTCCAGGAAGAAGAAACCATTGAAATTGATGATGCGAACCGTGTAACGTTATCTACGAATTTTGGTTCAAGTATCAAGTATGTAAATTCCACAGCATTTGAACAAGCAAATTTAGATTGTTCTTTTGGTAGTATGAAAGTATATTTTGACAATGCTGTTATGTTGAAGGATCAAGCCATTGTTCAAGTGAGTGCTAGCTTTGGTGGCGTTGAACTCTACTTCCCAAAGGAATGGCATGTGGAAAATAGAATGTCGACAAGTTTTGGTGGTGTGGAGGAACACAAGCGTAGAGGAGTTGACACGACCCATACAATCATCTTAACGGGTGATTGCAGTTTTGCAGGGATCGAAATCTATTACGTGTAAAATTAGTTTTCTAAAGCAATCCTATTATTTTTATTTCAAAGAAATTACATCAAAAGCAGCTGAACAAAATCAGCTGCTTTTATAGTTAGTAAATGCTTGAATCAGGATGGCGTACTTTTTTAGGTGAGCAAGAAATCGGACTATATAAAAATGAATCTATAAATAAACACAAGTCCATAACTGAGAGCCTTTTTTTACTGTATCCACGTTATAGTTTTCATATTAAACTAGTTGCGTCTCTTTTCCCATTTTCTTTTTATTATAAGAGTTAAGCAAATGAGGAATAGTAATAAAAAAAACCAATAAGCATGTTCAAATAATAAAGCGTTAGTTGAGATGACTAAATTCCATCAACAAATAAAAACAGATTGATGTAGTTAAGCATATCAGACTAGTGGACAATAACAATCCTACAAGTAATGAGTCTTATTCATATACGTGCTTCTCCTTTTTTAGTTTTAAGAACTACAAAGTTAATTAAGTGTTTTATTCAAAGTAATACTTAATTACGATGCAAAAATATATATTTAATTCTATTATTGTGATTGATACCTCCTAAATGTAAAAATCAATATTACTTTTCTTTTCATCATTTCTTAAGGTTGTTTTAAAAGTGAATACAAAATGCTATGTATTTTAAGAATATCAAATAGATATATCAATAGCAATTTTTACATACATCTAAGTATTTTAAAAAAAATGTGTAATAAAGTAGATTTTTGGCTGGGTTGAGAGAAGACGTGTTATTGTGTATCTAACTAAAAATTAGCCCCAAATCTTGGAAGATTGATTTCATTTAGAATCGAAGATTCTTTTTTGATAAAGCCAAATACCTAGAGAATGAGAAGTTGAAGAAGAACAAGATTCACACTGTTTACTACCATACGTATTAAAATGATGGTTCAATTTAAAAAAAGTAGAAAAAGTACACGATATAATTGCCAATAAAATATTTGAAGGTATGTAAATACTATACTATAAAAAAGGTTACTACCTTGTTTGATGCTTAGTAGCAATGAGAAATTTAAAGCAAATATACATTCCTTGACAATTTGTTGTAATTTGTGATAATTTTGTGAAAAGGGGCTGTTGGGTGTTTGTATATTGTGACTTCATATTTTAATAATGCATTAAATGAATCAAATCCTAGTTGATCAAGGGAGCATTTGTTTTAGTGAATCGGATTATAGCCTACAGACGTGTATGTGAATTCAACTTGTTTCGTTTTTGTAAGGATTATATAGAATAGAGTAGTATGAAAAAAAGGACAGAATCTATTTTGGGACTATTTTTAATTGATTATTAACAGTTTTTATTTCAAATTGAAAAAGAAAGGAATAGGTATCGATAGTACTAGCATATGTACGTACCGATACTTTGGTGAACATCATTATGTTAAAGCTGATTACGATTGTTGCACTACTTCTCTACTCAGGAAATACCGTTTCTGCCAAGAACATCGTGGATGAAGAACAAATGAAGTATTATGAAACTAGTTTAGTATCTGAGGATTTGGATCATTACAATGAAAATAATGAAAGAACAAGGACAAAAACCGAATTTATAGGTGAAACTTATATTCAAACAGGGTATAAAAAAATTCCAGGGCAACCAGCAGGTGGATATAAGTTTGAGACAGGTGGTTATATTTATTACAAAGATGGTAACGGAAATATTCCAGCTAATTATTCTGTTAGCATTGCAGGTAAGTTATTTGGTTTTAGTGTAGGTTTTGGCGGTGTATCAACATCAGGGATTTACATTAATTTCCCTAAAAGTACAACGTATCAACATGCATATGTAAACAAAACTTTGCTCGTTCGTGCTTTTGACGTTTATACGTGTAGTGCAGCTAATACATCACTGTGTACCTACAGCTATTCATTTTCAACCCAACAACTATATTCGTTAGGAACTAGAGTATTATGAAAAAAACAATTATTTATCTATCGATATCATTCATCCTTATCATTATTGTTCTTATATCGTTAAGTACTGGTCCGACGCCTATTATCATATATGACAACAGTGAAGAAATAACAGAACTTCCAGTTTCGAAAAACACTATTATTATCAATGTAAATGACAAGGAAAGTAAAGTGTTTGAAACAAGTGGGAACTACCAGTTTAGTATTGGAGAATACTTGGTCTATACGTGTAAAGATTTAACAAATGAAAAGTATGTATGTTCTAAACAAACCTATATATTTAAATAAGGAATAAGTAAGCTTACTATTCGTTAGGTCTCAAAATTCTAACGTGGTAGTTGCATGGGATAGTATAAAAAAGAAGTAATAATATGAAGACCATTGGAGCTCTATATCATCGGGGAGTCTGAATACCATTATTTAGAGCTATTTAACATGAAAATTTTGGAATCAAGCCTAAGCTAGTCTTACTTGGTTCCTTTTTTGAAGTTTCCTCTTTTTTTTAAATCGTTCTTTTTCTAACAATTCGAAGCTATGAGGCTTATCGCTAGCAAGAAGGAATCATTTCAAAAAAATAGATCCGATATCAAGAAAGCATGCCGAATCTTTCACCTAGCCCATCTTGACGCGTTTGGCTATCCAATAAAATAGCTGTTTCAATAAGGAAAAGATGGTTTGTATGGTATCATAAAGCAATTGTTATGAGCAAAGGAGGAAGCAAGTGAAAACAGATTTAGCGAAACAACACCAAGAACAACAACCGTTTGTGGGGGTTGGTGTCGATGGTTGTAAAGGAGGTTGGATTGTTAGTCGTTTTGATGGTCAACGCTTCTATTTTGAAAAAATAAACACAATAGAGCAGATTGATGCACGATATCCGGATCATGTAGTATGTATTGATATGATTATGGGACTTCCAAAGGATGCTACCACATATCGCCCAGAACGCATGGCAAAACAGTTATTGGGAAAACGTAAACGGTGTATGTTCGATGCACCATGTCGTAAAGCCGTTTATGCTACGAGTAAAGAACAGGCATATGACCTTCAATTAGAGAAGATGCATCAAAAGCTGACTCCTTTTGGCTATCATTTGATTCCGAAAATCAAGGAACTGGATACTTGGAGAAAAGAACACAGTTTTAAGCCTTGGTATGAAGCACATCCAGAGTTGTGGTTTGTTCAATGTCTCGGGGATGGAATTGCTTCGAAAAAAAGTGAGGAAGGTTGTAAGCAACGCTATGAATACTTAACGACACTTGGAGAGCTTTCCAGCCTTGCTTCCTTAATCCAGTTTGCGAAAAGGGAAAACGTGCAGGTGGATGATCTTTTGGATGCGGCCATTCTCGCCTATGCGAGTATCGCAGAGCAACAAGGGAAAACAGTGACACTGCCCAGTCCTATGATCCAAGATGAGCATCATATTCCCATCGGTTTGTTGATCTTAGCCATCAAAAGAGGTAACACATGACAATTGTGAAAACATGGAGTATGATAAAAGAAATACGACAAACATAAAAGGGAGGGTTTTATGAAGACAGGGATGTTTATCAATTTACCGGTCCAAGAGCTGGACCAAACCATGCGGTTTTTTACAAAACTAGGCTTCCACTTTAGTCCACAGTTTACCGATGAACATGTGGCATGTATGGTCATTGGAGAAGGGAATTTCATTAATTTCATGAACCATGATTATTTTCATTCGCTCACACGGAAACGTGTGGTAAACCCATTAACGAGCATTGCATCGATTCAATCCATTGTAGTGGACAGCAAAGCAAAGGTAGATGAACTCGTAGAACGTGCCGTTAGCTTGGGCGCTAAATATTATAATCGTAAAAATGAATTGACCCATATGTATGAATGGAGCTTTGAAGATCTCGATGGCCATGTTTGGCAAATTGTCGCAATCGATATCAATATCTAAAAAAAACGTCTAGGCACTAATTGGTAGTGACCATAGACGTTTTTTTATTATATAATCACACAACTCCCCTAAGAAGAAATAGAGTAAGATAAGTGGATTGGTTAGTAAAACATAAGTGAGCGACATAATAATGATTGTAGTTGTCACAATCATAGTTAAGATAATGGATGCTGAATGTTTCCAAGGATTGATGTTTTGGATGACGATTCGGGAAGCATCTTGAATCGCAAGATAGAAACGATCAATATACATATAAGCATCCAGTCGTTGCATTAGGAAGAGTGACAATAAAGCTAAAATCGACTGGTCTTGATAGGCAACAACCGTAAGGATAATAAAGATCATATTTCGAATAAATGTGATTGCCATACGGCGTAGTAAAATGCGTTGATTTAGGTTCATAATCCCTCTCCTTTCTAACAGTGGAATACTATTATGGTAGAAAAAAGGTTTATTGTCAATTCCTTTGGTAAAACATGTGATAAAAAAATCAATGTTACCACTTACATTGAAAGGCCAGTCTCGTTTCTTGGGTTGCAAGGTGAATAGTTCCAACCTTTTGAAAGCCTTCACGTAGTAACATTCCTTGCATAATACGGTTGTCTTCGTGTGTATCAATGCGGATTTCATGGATTTCTTCTTGGGTGCAAAGTTGCTTGATGTCTACCATAATACGGTGTGATATCCCGCTCGCTTTTGCGCGATTGGCAATGACATAGCGATGGATCACTGCATAGGGATCATCACCTTGCCAAGCACCACCGTGAACTACAGCGTAAGTAGGGTCAATATCAAAACTTAAGAAGAAACTAGCAACAATGTCACCATCCATTTCCACCACGTAACTCGTTTTTGCTTGGATATCACCACGAATAACGTCCATATTTGGATATCCGTTTTGCCACTGGTCAACCCTATGTTGATATAGGAACGCTTTGGCTTCCTCAATTAAAGCAACAATAGCTGGAAGATCAGCGAGGGTACTAGTACGAATGTGCATCATCACTATCCTCCTTCGTGCATTGTGGGTGTAATAAGGAAAAGCGCCCATGGTTATGCTGCGCTCCCCAAGTACACATCAGGTCCAAAAGTGGAAACAAACTCTCACCTTCTGCAGTTAGCGAATATTCGACTTTGGGAGGTACTTGTGCATATACTCTACGAACTAAGAGACCATCGCGTTCAAGTTCGCGTAACTGGTTGGTTAGGGTGCGCTGTGAAATCGATGGCATATGTTCTTGTAAGCGCGAGAAGCGTTGGGTACCTTCTTCGTATAAATAATATAGGATTAAGGGTTTATATTTGCCTCCAATGAGGGAAAGGGTTACTTCAATTTCAGAATTTACTTGTTTTTTTTCCATAGGATACTCTTTTCTACCTTGTGACAACACAAGGTTATTACACTATCATACCACAGGTGCTTGAGGGAAGAAAAGCTCACGCTACTTTCAGATATTGTTGGTAATACTGTGTGAAAACATCGATATCATCGGATTATTTTAAGATTCTGATAGAAAACTAAAGATATCTATCAGAGTTTTCTTGTGGTAGCGGTTGCACACAATATCACAAATTATTGGTTGATATCAATTTAAAAAAACATAAATAGGCGAAAAAAAGTGAAAAAAAGCTTTGTAAACGCTTGCTTTCACAAAAAAAGTGGTATATACTAAGTTTATGAAGTGGTATATACCATAGAGATGGAGGTAGGTTTATGAATATTTTGCTTATCTGTTCTGCAGGAATGTCAACAAGTATGTTGGTTACCAAAATGGAAGCTGCTGCCAAAGCACAAAACATTGAGGCAACGATCTGGGCAGTGGGAGATGCAAGCTCAGCTGAAAACGTAGTGAAGGCTGATGTCATTATGTTAGGACCCCAAGTTCGATTCTTACAAAATAGAATCAAAACGATGGTGAATAACGAAAAACCTGTTGTCTGCATTGATATGGCTGCTTATGGACAAATGAATGGTGAAAAAGTCCTAGCAACCGCTTTAGAAATTTATAACGCATCGAAAGGGGAACATTAACACATGCACGCATTTCAACTATGGATGGAAGAAAAATTCGTCCCAGTTGCGGCTAAAATCGGTTCAGAAAAGCACTTAGTTGCTGTTCGTGACGCATTCATTTCTGTAATGCCAATCACGATGGCTGGTTCTATCGCGACTTTATTAAATGTTTTGGTAAGAGATTTACCGCCTTTATTCAACAATACATCAATTCCTGAGGCCTTCGGATGGTTGATCGGGATCAACGGAAACGTTTGGTGGGGGACCAATGCGGTATTCGCTTTGGTATTCGTATTCGCTTTGGGTTACCAATTATGTAAAGCTTATGACGTAAATCCATTATCTGGTGGATTGGTTGCCTTTGCTTCAATGGTAGCTGCAATTCCTCAAGCTGCTAGTGAAGCTGCTGGTTGGGGAACAATCGCTTGGGGATACACAAATGCAGAAAGTGTATTTACAGCATTATTCGTAGGTTTTGTTGCTACATTGATCTTCATTGCATTGATGAAAGCAAAATTAACAATCAAATTACCTGATTCAGTACCTCCTGCAGTAAGTAAAGCATTCGCTGCAATTATTCCAGGAACAGCTGCAATCTACACATTCGGAGCTTTGACTTATGTCCTAGCAACATTCTTTGAAACAAACTTAAAAGAATTGATCTTTACAAACTTGCAAGCTCCATTTATGGCGTTGGCACAAGGGTTACCAGCAATCTTGATCATGACATTGTTCGTACAATTGTTCTGGTTCTTCGGATTGCACGGATCTAACGTATTGGGTCCAGTAATCGATGGATTATACAAAACAGCATTATTAGACAACCAAGCATTATACCAAAACGGAACTGCTTGGCAAGATTTACCTCACTTGTGGACTCGTGGTTCATTCGATGCTTACGCATGGATGGGTGGTGCAGGATGTACACTAGCGCTAGTAATTGCAATCCTTTGGTTAGGGAAACGTGCTGACGAAAAAACAGTTGCACAATTATCTGCGCCAATGGGTGTCTTCAATATCAATGAGCCTGTAATGTACGGGGTACCAGTTGTATTGAGTCCTGTTTACTTTATTCCATTCATCGTAATTTCACCAATTCTTGTAACAATCGGTTACTTGGCAACAGTTTCTGGATTAGTACCTCCAGTATTCTTGGAAATCCCTTGGGTAGTTCCACCAGTAATCTATGCATTCTTAGCAACAGGTGGTAACATCATGGCTGCTGGAGTTGCATTGTTCAACTTAGTATTAGCTGTTCTTATTTGGGGTGTATTCGTACGAATTGCCAACAAACAAGTAGAAGTAAAATAACAATGAACGACAAGAAGCAAAGGGACCCTTTGCTTCTCGTCCATTTATAGGAGGTATTTCCACATGGAAGGTTTAGAATTAACTTGTTTTCAAATTATCTCGGCAGTAGGAGCTGCACGTTCTTTGTTTATTGAAGCAATTCAATTGGCAAAAAAAGCAGATTTCGAAGGTGCACGTAAGCTCATTAGCGAAGGGGAAGAAATGTTTACCCAAGGGCACCACGCACATATGGAACTTGTTACAAAAGAAGCACGTCAAGAAGAAGTAAAAATTAGCTTGTTATTATTACATGCGGAAGATCAATTGATGAGTGCGGAAGGATTTAAAATTATTGCCAACGAATTTATTGATGTTTACGAAACGTTAGGAGCTTAAGGTTATGATATTAGTCGATTGCCCAGCAAAAAAAGATTATGTTATCGAAACTTTAGAAGCGATTAGCGAACCATGTACGTTCAAACTTCTTGGTCAAAAAGGGATTACCTTACAATTTGCTTGTAGTATCGATGATCCTTCTAGTGTAGATGTTGCGAAAAAAGCAATCAAGTCTACAAACTTAGGAAGTGTATTATATGTACAAGTGAGGTATGCGAAAAATGAAGGATAAGTCTTGGTTGACAGCACTCATGTGCTTTGGTATGTTTATGATAATGGGTGCACCATTAATGGGATCCTATCCACTGATGATTTTGAGTGGATTATTCTTTATCGTTTTATCCTTTATATTAATGCGTCGCACAGATAAGAGGAACCAATCATGAAAATAGAAGTACAACTTAGCGTTAACGCACCAGCTTTGTATCAACTATTGATTCAAAGTGCAAAACACGATATTAAAACGATTCATCCCGAAGTGGAAGACGAAGCGATTCAAGTAGGTTATACTTACGAAAAATCAATGCGCACAAGACTTGGTATGGACTCAGCAACACGTCTTAGTCTTTCTTCCCTTGATGAAAACAAACGCTATGCGTATGTAGTTGCAAGTGGAAAAGGGAGTTATGAAGTGAGTTATACGTTAGATTCAAATGCCGATGGTGTTTTGGTAACGTATGAGGAAAGTTTTGATAGCGATGCGAAAATGCAAAGTTGGAACTATAAACTAATGTCAGCATTGTACAAACGTAAAAGTAAAAAACGTATGACAGCAATGCTTAGACAAATGGAAGCATTTATTTTAGAAGGAGGTAATCTACATGCCTAGATTAGGAATTTCAATTTACCCAGAACATGCCCGTAAAGAAGATACGATGGCATATGTAAAACAAGCAGCGGACTTAGGGTTTAAACGCATCTTTACTTGCTTGTTATCTGCAGAAGGGAATGTAGATGAAATCGTAGCGATGTTCGCAGATATCAATGCGTATGCGCAATCCTTAGGAATGGAAGTTATTATCGATGTTGCACCAGCAATCTTTGATAAATTCAATATTACCTATGAAGATTTATCGTTCTTTGCAAGACTAAACGTAACGGGGATCCGTTTAGATGAAGGTTTTGATGGACAAAAAGAAGCAATGATGACATTCAATCCACACGGATTAAAAATTGAATTCAATGCATCACAATATACAAAATATATTGATAATATTATTAGTTATAAACCAAATATGGACAATATGATTACGTGTCATAACTTCTATCCACAAAAATATACAGGATTGGGTTATGAGTTGTTTATGAAGTGTAATGAGGCAATCAAAGCCAAACAAATGCGTACAGCTGCATTCATTACCTCACAAGAAGAGAATACGTTTGGGCCTTGGCCGGTAAACGAAGGATTGTGTACGCTTGAAATGCACCGTTTCTTACCAATTGATTTACAAGCTCGTCACTTGTTTGCAACGCAAAAAATTGATGATGTGTTAATTGGAAATGCATTTGCTAGTAAAGCAGAACTAGAAGCGATTGCGAAAGTAGATCCTGCAAAATTAACATTTAAAATTACGATGGAACCGAATGTATCAGATGTGGAAAAAGAAATTATCTTTAACTTCGCACATCACGTACGCGGGGATATGAGTGAATATATGGCACGTTCGACGTTCCCACGCATTACTTATGCAGCAGCAGATATTCCTGCTGGGAACACACGTGATTTAAAACGTGGAGATATCGTTGTATTAAACAATGAATATGGACGTTATAAAGGGGAATTGCATATCATTATGAAAGATATGCCAAACGATGGGAATAAAAATGTTGTTGGGGTATTATCACAACAAGAACAAATTTTAATGGAATTTATTGAACCATTCCGCCCATTTGCAATTATTCAATAACAAAAGATAGGGGGGAAAGTAATGGCACTACCAGTGTATAAAAAATTAATCGACAGTATCAAACACGATACGGCCAATATGGAACCCAATACGCCTATTTCTAGTGAACGAGAGCTAGCGGAACACTATGATGTGAGTCGCATGACTGCTCGTAAAGCAGTAGATGAACTCGTAAAGAGTGGAATTTTATATCGTGAAAAAAATCGTGGTACCTTTGTTGCGGAACATTCGCTTCACAAAGAATTTGATCACAATTGGATTTACAATGCCATTGCTACCACTTCGAGTTATAAAGTTTTATACTTTGATGTAAAGCAAGCAAACGAAGAAATATCAAAACTATTACACATCCCCATTGATGACGCCTATTTACGTTTGGTGAAACTCAATATGGATATGGATAAGTCGCTTTCCCTCGATGAACTATATGTGGATCGTCGTATTGCTAAGTCACAAGCGCTCGATCAACTCGAAGGCTTACTTGATATCAATAACAAAAGTGAAGACATGGTCGTAAAACAAAAGTTTTATCCGGTTATTGTACCTGTAAAATATGCTGCCTTGTTAAAGGTTCGTATTGGAAGCTGTGTACAACTTGTCGAGAGTGAACTTAGAACGAAAAATGGTTTGCTTTGTTGTGTCATTCGAAGCTTTATCAATCAAAATCATGTTTCAATTGAAGTAACACTATAAGGAAGAGACTTGCGCTCTTTCTTTTTTTTCGGTATGCTTTAGAAAAAGCGGGGTGATTGGATGCGTTTTATTGTGATAGGACTGGTAAGTGAGGATGTTAGCAACTACGTTACCACCTGGAAAACAAAACTCAAAGACCAATATGGACTAATGAGTTCAAAGCTACCTCCACACATTACCCTTTTGCCTATTTGTGAGGATGAACAGGTTTGGAATCAGCTGATTGCCTCTTTACACCAACCACTGTTCCACAAAGCTATGGTTAACGTAAGTGGGCTTAGTGCCTTTGAACAAAGGGTTATCTATTTATCCATCACAACCAATCCCTCCTTCCAACAACAATATTATGCTTGGTTAGCAAAGCTTGGTGTCAAACAAGCGCAGACATTACATATTACCATTGCCCATCGGAAACTCGAACCACATTTTCAAACTGTTTGGCAACAACTTTCCCAAACGCCTTGTACGACAAATGTATTTGCGATGAGGGATGTTTGTGTCTATGTGTGGCAAGCAGAGCAGTGGCAATTATATGGAACCTATCCACAAGGAGGATAAGCAAAGATGAAACAGAATATCGTAATTGTAGGAATCGGACGTATTGCAGCACGCGTTGCAAAAGGGATCGAAGCAAGTCGTGATGGTAGATTGTATGGTGTGGTAAGTCGCAATATTATTTCCGCTTTTGATTTTGTTAGTCAAAAAGAGGGCGTTGAGGTATTTGCGAATTATGAGGCTGCACTTGCAGATGAACACGTAGATGTAGTGTATCTTTGTGTCCCCAATGCCCAGCATTTCCCCTATATCATCCAAGCATTAAAAGCGAACAAACACGTGTTATGTGAAAAACCGATGTTACTCAATCAAAAACAACTCCAACAATGTTTTGCCCTAGCGAAAAAACAAAGTGTGTTTTTAATGGAGTGTCATAAGGGGCTATGTTTACCGCTCATCGATGAAATAGAGCAGATCCTAGCACAAGGAGGAATTGGTGAGCTAAGCCATATCGAAGCAAGTTATGGTGCGAGATTGTTAGAACCTAACACGCACTGGTTATGGGATGCACAATCAGGAGGGTGCCATTTCGATTTGGGTGTCTATGCGGTAGCCTTTGCGCACTATCTTACGAAAAGTAAACCCGAGCAAAATCGTATCCAATACAAACAAAACCCGCAAGGTTGTGTGGTTGGTTATCAAGTTATGGTGCGTTATGAGAATGGTATCACTGCGCATCTTGCCAGTAGTTTTGAAAGTCAACGAGACAATAGAGCCGTGCTGTATGGGAGTCAAGGGCGTATTGAAATCGATCGGTTTTGGAAACATACGCAGGCTAGATGGTACCAAGGAGAAGTGTTGCAACTCGTTGAGGTGAGTCAAGCCAATGATTTTACCCCAGAAATTGATCATGCCCTAGACTGTATTGCAGCCGGGCTAATAGAGAGTCCGCGTATTTCCCAGGAAATGTCGCGAGAGATCTTAAAAACAATCAAAGGATGAAGCGATTCATCTTTTTTTATGCAAACATCTTGACAATGCAAGTTGATAAGGGTAAACTGAACCTAGTTGATACCCCCACCCAGGGGGTGAGGAGGATGACATGAATCAAGAAAAAATAGAAGCGATGAAAAGCTTGAAAATAGCACGTGGGCAAATTGAAGCAACGATGAAGATGTTGGAGGATGGACGTTATTGCGTCGATGTAAGCAATCAAATTGTTGCAACGCAAAGTTTGTTGAAAAAAGCAAATTTACTCGTGTTAAAGCAACATATTAACCATTGCGTGAAAGAGGCATTTGAAGAAGGCAATGCGGAAGTAAAAGTCGATGAGATTATGGTATTGCTTGCCAAAGCAATGAACAAATAGGAGAGCATATGAAAACAAAAACATATCAAGTGGAAGGAATGACGTGTACAGCCTGTGCTGCAGCTGTAGAGCGTACGAGTAAAAAAATTCCTGGTGTAGTAAGTGCAAATGTAAACTATGCGAGTGAAAAACTAAATGTGGAAGTAGAAACTGAGTTTGATGAGGTGGTATTGCTGGAAAAAATCAAAGCAGCAGGTTATGACCTAACTTCAACATCACGTAAATTACAATGGAATATTGGTGGTATGACATGTTCTAGCTGTAGTGCTGCGATTGAGCGAGGACTGCGTAAGTTAGAAGGTGTGGAAGCCGTGAGTGTAAACCAAGCTATGGAACGAGCGAGCATTACTTATGATCCAGCTGTCATTCGTCCTCATGAGATCAAGAAAAAAATCGAGGCTTTGGGCTATGAGGTGGAAGTAGCAAAACAGACACAAGATGACCACCAAACAAAGTCCCAACAACATATGGATGCCTTGTGGAAACGCTTTGTATTATCCGCTATTGCTACCGTACCCCTTTTGTATATTGCTATGGGACATATGGTAGGCTTGCCGTTACCTAGCTTTTTACATCCAAGTGAACAACCGTTGTTGTTTGCACTTACCCAACTTGTCTTAACGATTCCCGTGATGGTTTTGGGAGCTAAGTTTTACCAAGTAGGAATCAAAACGTTAGTGAAAAAGAGTCCAAATATGGATAGCTTAATTGCAATTGGTACGGGGGCTGCCTTTCTGTACGGTTTATATGCAACCATAATGATAGCTATGGGGGAAGTACATTATGTGCATAACCTCTACTTTGAATCGGCTGCGGTGATCTTAACGCTCATTACGTTAGGAAAATATATGGAAGCACGAAGCAAAGGAAAAACGAGTGAAGCGATTAAGAAATTAATGGGCTTAGCTCCAAAAACAGCACGTATTGTCAAAGGGGATGAGGTATTAGAAATCGATTTGGATGATGTGGAAGTGGATGATATTATCCTTGTTAAACCAGGAGAAAAAATGCCGGTAGATGGTATTGTTATCGATGGGTATACCAGTGTCGATGAATCGATGTTAACGGGAGAAAGTATTCCTGTTGAAAAAAGTATTGGAGCCAATATCATTGGTGCAAGTATCAACAAGCAAGGAAGTATTCAGTATCGTGCAACCAAAGTTGGGAAAGATACAACCTTAGCTCAAATTATACGTTTAGTGGAAGATGCACAAGGAAGTAAGGCGCCCATTGCGAAGTTAGCGGATGTAATTTCCGGTTATTTTGTACCCATCGTAATGTTGATTGCCTTGATTTCTGGTGTAGCTTGGTATCTAAGTGGAGAAAGTACGATCTTTGCGCTTACGATCTTTATTTCGGTTTTGGTGATTGCTTGTCCTTGTGCTTTGGGTCTAGCTACACCAACAGCCATTATGGTAGGGACAGGAAAAGGAGCCGAATACGGTATCCTAATTAAAAGTGGGGAAGCATTAGAAAGTGCTCATAAAATCCAAACGGTTGTGTTGGATAAAACGGGTACTATCACCCAAGGAAAGCCAAGTGTTACCGATATTTTAGTTTGGGAAAACTGGAAAGAAGACGACTTATTGCAATGGGCTGCAAGTGGAGAAACACGCAGTGAGCATCCCCTAGGGGCAGCGATTGTGGAAGCAGCAACCCGACAAAATTTGGCAATTCTAAACGTGGAACGTTTTGAAGCTGTGGTTGGACAAGGTATTGTTGCTACACTAGAAGGTCGTGTGATGTTAGTTGGAAATCAAAAAATGATGCAGGCAAACAACATTGATCTTACAATGGCACTCACTGCATCCGATGCTTTGGCAAGCCAAGGGAAAACACCAATGTATGTTGTTGTTGATGCTGTTTTGGTTGGTGTCATCGCGGTTGCGGATACGGTAAAACCTAGCAGTGCTGCAGCAATTGCTAGATTGCACGCATTGGGGATTGAAGTTGCTATGATTACAGGAGATAATAAGTATACAGCACAAGCGATTGCCAAAGAAGTTGGTATTGATCGCATCTTGGCTGAAGTGTTACCACAAGACAAGGCAAACGAAGTGAAAAAACTGCAAGACGAAGGTCGCTTTGTTGCCATGGTTGGGGATGGAATCAACGATGCTCCTGCTTTGGCACAAGCCAATGTTGGGATGGCGATTGGTTCTGGAACGGATATTGCCATGGAAAGTGCGGATATTGTCTTAATGAAGAGTGATTTACAAGATGTTGCGACTGCAATTGATTTATCGAAACGTACGATTCGCAATATCAAGCAAAACCTATTCTGGGCATTTGCCTATAATGTGCTTGGGATTCCCGTTGCGATGGGAGTATTACACTTGTTTGGTGGACCGTTATTAGATCCAATGATTGCGGGTGCAGCTATGAGTTTTTCAAGTGTTAGCGTGTTACTCAATGCCCTACGCTTAAAGGGATATCGTCCCCATAAATAAAAGGAGAGAAGAAAGATGAAAAAAGAACTACGTATTGATGGAATGAACTGTGGAAAATGTGCAAGCCATGTAGAACATGCACTACTAGATGTTGCTAACGTGTTAACAGCAAGTGTTGATTTAACAAATAAAACGGCAACGATTAGCTTTGAACAAGATGTTGCGACTCAAGCACTTGTTGAAAGTATTACGGAAGCTGGATATGGTTTCGTTTCCATTAGCGAAGCGATTGCGTAACCCATAAGTGACATCACATTCGTGTGATGTTTTTTTTCGCAAATTCGCTAAGGATAGCGTTGGAATTGAAACTCTAAAAGCGTGTGATATAATGAGGAAAAATAAGGGAGAATGATATTATGCAATCATTATTTACAAGAAGAAGTGTGCGTACGTATTTAAAAAAAGAGATTGAAGATGTGAAAATCGAAGGCATCATTCGAGCAGCGATGCAAGCACCATCTGCGGGGAACCAGCAACCTTGGGAGTTTTTGGTTATTCGCAATCCCGAATTGAAATCACAATTATCAAAAACATCACCCTACTCTAAAATGTTAGAACAAGCACCCGTTTGTATTGCAGTGCTAGCCAACGAACATGAAATGAAATATCCAGAACATTGGCAACAAGATTTAGGAGCAGCCTGTCAAAATCTATTGTTGGAAGCAATGGAACTTGGGATTGGTGGCGTTTGGCTTGGAATTTACGGAGATGATCAACGCGAAGCTTATGTGCGCGAAACGATGAAGTTACCAGCAGGCGTATACTGTTATACTATTATTCCACTTGGCTATCCTGCTGATCCGAAGGCGTTCTATTTCAAAGATCGCTTTAATTATAAAAAAGTGTTTTATGAAGCGTATGGAGAAACCAAAGAGCCAGAAATTGATATTAGTAAATACATGTAAAGAAACGGTTAAAAAGTTTGCAAGAGGTTAGAGCTATCAGCCTCTTGCTTTTTTAATACACTCAATATCCCAATATGGTTCAACAATAGCAAAGGATGAATGCATTATTTTTAAGCAAGCCAGCAAACGCATTTTAGTGTATTCATTCCTTGCGGCATCTCGAATTTGGTTCGTGGTAAACATTGTGTGATTGAGCAACTTGTTACCCTTTTTTTTGGCTCGGATGGCCCATATAAGCTAA
>JBOFMT010000063.1:0-1286 GCA_051658525.1 Erysipelotrichaceae bacterium
CAATATTGAATTCGATTCGAATATCACTACAAAATAATGTTATAATGGATACAGTTGTATCCATTTTTTTTCGGAGGTAAAGCATGCGTAAACTTCAACACCGTATCTTTTTTCTTGCTGGCCTTTTCATAATCTGGCAATTGGCTTATGTACAAATTGATAATACTATCATTGTTCCTAGTATTGGAATGGTGGTAGAAACAATGGTGCTTCAGTTGTTTGATGTGGGCTTTTATCAAGCAATACTTGCTACGTTGACACGCTCCCTGAGTGGATTAGCATTGGGTGTGGTGGTAGCACTTGTTGCAAGTGTTAGTATGCTTACAGTTCCTGTTTTACGTCATTATATTTCACTCCTAGTTGCTATCTTAAAAAGTATTCCCAATATTAGCTATATCATCATTGTTTTGATCTGGTTGGGAAGTGAATCGAGTGTCATGGTAATAATTTTCCTTGTACTTTTCCCGATTTTTTTCTACAATATGCAAGCAGGGTTTTCTAGTATTGATAAAACCCTACTCGATGTGTTGCGGATTTATCCTGTTAGTAAATGGGAAGCAATCACTAAAGTTTACTTACCCTTATCGATATCACATATCAAAGCAGCACTTGCTAGTGGCTTTGGTTTGGCGTTTAAAGTAGGGGTGATGGCAGAAATTTTAGGACAAGTACAAGTAGGGATTGGGAAACAACTGTATTTGGGCCGTGTCTATTTGGAAATGGATCAAATTTTTGCCTGGACAATTTGGATTATCGCGTTGTTGTTTGTGGGGGAACGACTACTCGCTCAAGTATATAAGATAATAGAATTTGGAGAATAGCATGAATAAAACCCTAAAACAAAAACAAGAACAAAAACAAACAGTCCAGCGTGCCATTATTATGGCTGCTGGACTATCTTCACGATTTGCACCTTTATCGTATGAACGACCAAAGGGGTTGTTGGTTGTGCGTGGAGAAGTGTTAATTGAACGACAAATTCGACAATTACAAGCTGCTGGTGTAACTGAAATCATAGTTGTAACTGGCTACTTAGGACAACAATATGCTTATCTAGCAGACGTCTTTGGTGTGCGTCTTGTCGCTAACCCGTATTATAAAACAAGAAACAACCACTCTTCCTTATGGATGGTTGCAGATAAATTAGAAGATGCTTGGATTTGTTCTTCTGATAATTACTTTTTAGAAAATCCGTTTTTAGAAACTCCAGTTGAGGCGACCTATGCTTTGGTAGAACAAACCACACCAGCAAATGAATACTTTGTTAGTTTAGATGAAGCTGCAAA
>JBOFMT010000064.1:0-2335 GCA_051658525.1 Erysipelotrichaceae bacterium
TCAGTATGTTGGACGACTTCATCGTAACTACGAAGGTAAAAAAGAAGTTCAAATCTATGACTATGTGGATGTTCACATTCCTGTACTTGAACGGATGTATCAAAAACGTTTATCAACCTATCATTCCCTTGGTTACTATGTAAAGGATCATATACCTATGGAATTAGAAACTGAAAAACGCATTTTTACGGATGAGTATCAAAAGGAGCTGTTTGATGATTTTTCAAATGCGAAACATCATATTGTTTTGTCGTTTCATCAAGCAAACCAAGAAATCCTACATAAACTTATGAACGTCTTGCTAGGATGTTATCGAAATGGTGTTTATGTTACGGTTTTATATCAAAAATTGGATATTGAAGATGAAATGATGCGATATGTTGAAGATAGTGCCTATCAAGGCTTACGGTTGCTTGAAACAGAGCAAACAGTATCAAATTTAGTTGTTATTGATGATGCGATCGTGTGGTATGGTTCGAATAGTATATTTGATAAAAGGGAAGCTCAACTTTCCTTTATTCATGTAATAGATAATAGATTGGCAAATGAAATCACAACGCTTATTCAAGATAAAATAACGCAAGAAAGAATAGGGCCATCCCCTCATCAAGAATAAGGTTTACTTCGAGTTCATAAAGTTAAGGTAGTTTCTATTTCTGCAAAACTAATGGTGTTTATAAATAACAACAAAGCAAAAACACATTTTGATTCTCATATTTGCTAAAAATATGCAAATAATAGATTTATAATATAGTTTATGATAAACTTAAAGCAACTTAAGTTGGAGGTATTACAATGTTAATCGAATTTTCATGTAGTAATCATAAATCAATAAAAGACAAAATAGTTTTTTCGTTTTTAAGTTCTAGTGATAATAGCAATACTAACAATCAATTATTTGCAGAATCTTTAAAGCTACTACGTTCCGCTGTTATTTATGGTCCCAATGGTTCGGGAAAAAGTAATGTATTATCCGCTCTTCTATTTATGAAAAACTTAGTAGTAAATAGCTTTCATCATCAACCGAATGAAATGGTAGCGCAATATGCACATAAAACAAGTGAAAAAGATGATCCAAGTGAATATGAAGTAAAGTTTATTACGAATGGAAAACGCTTTGTATATGGGTATTCGATTGTAAATGGTCATATTAGTGAAGAATACTTGTACTATTATTCAACATCAAGACCTCAACGTATTTTTGAACGTAAAGATATGGAAATCACTTTAGGAGTAGAACTAAAACATCTTGAAAGCTCAAGTCATGAAGTGTTAAAGAGTAACAAACTATTCCTTTCGTGTTTAATAAATTTTTCTTCTAGTGAAATCATCAAAGATGCATATTTATTCTTTAGTGAACAACTTGTATTTTATGGGAAAGAAAACAACGGGATTGAATATTCGATTGACTTAATGAAACGTGATGAAGAGCTAAAAAATAAGTTCTTAGGCTATTTACAAGCGATGGATACTGGAATCAAAGATGTAAAACTTACAATGGATCGTGTTTTATTAAAGTCTTCCGATTTACCGAATGATATGCCAGAAGTGTTAAAATCTTTGATGACAATGCAAGCGATGAATCGTTTTGACGTCAAATGTATTTATGATACGTTTGAAACAGATTTAATGAGCGAAGAATCAAATGGAATTCAAAAAATGTTTGAACTGATTTGCCCAATGATTGATATTCTACAGCACGATAAGATACTAATTTGTGATGAAATAGAGACAGGATTGCATGAAAAAATAGTGCACTATGTTATTGAGCAATTCCATCAAGAAAATAGTAGAAGTCAAGCTCAGCTCTTCTTTACCACACATGATACCAACTTGTTAGATACTACGTTATTAAGAAGAGATCAAATTTGGTTTACAAAACTAACCCCACAACGATCTACAGAATTGTATTCCCTAGTAGAATTAAAGAATATTCGCAAGACTGAGAATCTTGAAAGAGGTTATATTAGTGGTAAGTACGGTGCGATCCCGATGTTAAATCAGACAATCGCAAGTCTGGTTGATTTAAATGACAATTAGAAACTTTGAAATCCATTCACGTAAAGTAAATACGCGTGATAGCTTTAATACTCAATTATATGAATTAGAGCTTAGTAAATACCGTGAACACTTTGATGAGAGTTTAGATGATATTAATGCATTAGATAACATAGTTACACAGTTTTTAGCTGCTGGAAACCAAACACAAGCAGACAGTTTGTTAAGAGCACAGGTGCTACTTCTGGCAAGTGCATTTGATTTTTATATGCATGAAGCAACAAACTTTTGTTTATGTCAGATGTTTGGTAATGTATGGAGCGAACATCACAGTTTA
>JBOFMT010000065.1:0-7000 GCA_051658525.1 Erysipelotrichaceae bacterium
CTAAGACCTTATAGTTGGTAATCATCTCTTTATAGCCCTCACGTGGTGTTAGAGATACCACAGCTTTATTTTCCTCACTATCCTTTTGATGATAAGCAACTAGGTGTGCTTGTTTCGGTGATAGTTTCCCACTCACTACGGCAAGATAGCGTTTTTGTATTTGATGCATCTTTACCATTTCATTTAAATCTTTGAGCGCTTCATATGTTTTCGCAGCCAACACCAAACCTTCGGTATTGCGGTCCAAACGATTGACAACACTAGGGCTAAAACTATGCTCGCTTTCAGGCTCATAATCTTTTTTCTTATACAAGTATTTTTTCATCGCATTGACTAGATTTTCAACCGGAAATTTTTCATCTGCATGAATACTCACACCTGCTGGTTTATACAGTACGAGAATCATTTCATCCTCATAGATAACACGTGGTGTTAATGTACATGCAAGAAAATTTAAATCTACACTACTAGAGAAAAACTCTTCCGCCATATAATAGGTCACGACATCACCAACTGCTAAACGTTGATTGATCTCACAACGTTTGCGATTTACTTTAATTTTTTTATTACGAATATATTTATACATCAAGGCCTTAGGTAATAACGGCACCGCTTTACTAATAAACTTATCCAATCGTTGATTGGCATCGTTCTCTTTCACCAACATCTCTCTCATAGCCTGCTCCTTTTTCTTGTATTGTATCAAACTTTTGTTTGTTTTGTTTAAAATAAAAAAAAGAACTCTTGCGAGTTCTAGCTTTTTTTGAATGGTGGGATCGGTGGGACTTGAACCCACACGGTGTTACCACCAACGGATTTTAAGTCCGTTGCGTCTGCCTATTTCGCCACGATCCCATTCACTGGAGGATCCAACCGGATTTGAACCGGTGATCACAGAGTTGCAGTCTATTGCCTTACCACTTGGCTATGGATCCGTTTAAATTAAAGATGGTGGGGCCGGTGGGACTTGAACCCACACGGTGTTGCCACCAACGGATTTTAAGTCCGTTGCGTCTGCCTATTTCGCCACGGCCCCGTGACTTTTGCTTGAAGCTTTTTGTTTCGTTCGCCTCATTGCCTACTTATTATATAAAACATTAGAAAGAATTGCAACCCTTTTTTTGATTTTTTTTAAATATTTTTTTATCGCCTTTTTGCTACTACCACAACAGCTCCATTTCAGCTTGTTTTCTCTACTTTAATAAGGTCTTTTTACGGTATAAAACCTGTGTATATTATGGTTAAAAAAACGCCATAGCACACAGCTATGACGTTTCTTGTTAGTTGGCTTTTACTTTGATCCAAAGATCAGCCAATTCTTTTTTCAATACTTCATTGAATGAGAAGTATTCATCTTTTTCATTATCCAAACGTGGACGGTAAGCTTCATTTCCTTCATAACTATCTGCAGCTAACTCTTCTTCTACTGTTAATACACTAGAAGTATATCCAACTTCATCACTATTTGCATAAGCTACATCTTCACTCAACATATAGTTGATAAAGATATTCGCTAAAGCTGGACAGCTTGCATTTTTTGGAATAACAAAGCTATCAACCCAACGGTTGGTACCTGAACTTGGTAAATAGAAGCCCATATCTTCATTTTCAGAAAGGATATAAGCAGCATCACCTGAGTAAACAAGTGCTAAGTCTTTTAATCCATTTGCCATGTTATCGATAACTTCATCCGTAACATAAACAGGACTCATCGTATTGTTGATATCAAGTAACCAGTTATAAGCCGCAGTAATTTCATCGGCATTTTCCGTATTCATCGAATACCCCAATGCTTTGAACGCCATCATAAAGCTATCGCGTTCACTATCGTACATATAGATTTTCCCTTTGTATTTCGTATCGTGGAAAATACCAAAACCTTCACTCTCTAAATCGCTCATGCTTACATTTTCTTTGTTGTAAACAATCCCAACATTACCATAGAAGTAAGGCATAGAGTAAGTGTTTTCTGGATCAAAATCCAATCCTAAAATAGCTGGGTTGACACCTGCAGCATTTGGAATCGCAGCAAGATCGAGTGGTTGTAACAAATCTTCTCCAATCAAACGTTCAATCATATAGTCACTTGGTACTAAAATATCATAGCTATCTCCACCAAGAAGTTTGGTATACATCGCTTCATTGCTATCAAATAAATCATAGATTACTTTTACGCCATACATTTTTTCGAAGTCACGAATCATATCCGTGTCTACATATTCTCCCCAGTTGAATACTTTTAACGTATCGCATCCAGTAGGATTTTCAACGGTAGGAACATCACTTCCACCACACCCCGACAAGAACAACGTAGCACTTGCCAATAACAAACCTAATTTTTTCATTATTTTCTAAGATCCTTTCTCTCTTTGACCATCGGAATTACATTCACCAAAATAAGGGCAATGGTGATAATCAATACCATAACAGTCGACAATGCATTGATCGATGGGTTGATACGTTTTGACATCGTATAAACCAAAATCGAAATATTTTTAATTCCATTGCCCGTTACGAAGTAAGAGATAACAAAGTCATCAAAACTCATCGTAAAGGCAATGATTGCCCCAGAAATAATACCAGGCATAATTTGCGGTACAATGACCTTTGTTAATGCCTGCATTGGCGTTGCTCCTAAATCAAGCGCTGCTTCTGCTAAGTTTGGATCTAGACTACGAATTTTTGGCATTACACTCAAAATTACATAAGGAATACAAAATGCAATATGCGCCAATAATAAGGTCATAAACCCTTTTTCAATTCGGAAAGCCGAATAAAACAACATCAGTCCAATCGCTGTAACGATTTCTGGATTCATAATTGGTAAATTGTTAATTTGTAATACAACTTCACGTACTACTTTACGTGATTTCGACAACCCAATTGCTGCTAAGGTACCAACAATTGTTGATACAAACGTCGCTATAAGGGCAATGACAATCGTATAATAGATGGATTCCATCATATTGCGATCATTGAACATCTTTACATACCACTCCAAAGAGAACCCTTCAAAATTGGTTAAACTCTTGCTGGAGTTAAAACTAAAGACGATCATATATAAAATTGGTAAATAGAAGAACAATAAAATCAAACCCAAATAAATTTTAGAACCTAATTTGCGTTCTTTTTTCACTTTAATCGCGTTCATTATGCTGTACCTCCACCACGTTCTTGTGCACCATCTTGTTTATCCAACTGTTTGGTGATGTAGAGACTAATCATAATAATAACCGCCATAATCAAACTGACCGCACTACCAAAGTTCCATTCTCCAACGGTGATGAATTGACTCTCAATGATATTTCCAATGAGTACATATCCACCTCCACCCAAAAGCTTCGGAATAACAAAACTCGATACACTTGGTAAGAATACTAAGGTAATCCCAGAAATCACACCTGGTAAACTTAGTGGTAAGGTAACACGCAAGAAGGTTTGTAGTTTGTTGGCACCCAAATCGTTGGCTGCATGAATCAAACTGCGATCCATCTTCGCAAGGCTTGTATAAATTTGTAAGATCATAAAAGGAATAAAGTTATATACCATCCCTAAAATAACCGCAAAATCATTATGAATTAGATTTACGGTTGGAAGATTCAAAGCCGTAAGAATGTTATTGATGAGACCATTTTCCGCTAAAATCCCAATCCATGCATACGTACGAACCAACATGTTAATCCACATTGGCATCGTAATTAATAAGATCAAGAGTTTTCCATGTTTTGGACGTAAGTTTGCAATGATGTAAGCAACCGGATACCCCAAAGCAATACAGAGTACGGTAGTAATCAAAGCAATACGTAAACTACGCCATAGTACATCCAAGAAAATAGGATCAAAGAAGAATTTTTTAAAGTTTGCCAGCGTAAAGTGCAAGGTAGCTACGTTGTTTCCTTGTGTTGTAAACGCGTAGACCGTAATTAAGAGCATCGGGATTACAATAAAGATTGCAATCCAGACCATATAGGGCTGCACCAACCTTTGGAACGTTTTCATCTTAATATGACCCCATTTTTGACATCACGTGAATATCTTCTGGGAAGAAGTGTAGTCCCACGTTTTTTCCAATTTCTGCCAAATCCGTCGTATGGATTTTGAGTTCACGATGTGGGGTTTCTACGATAATTTCGTAGTGTACTCCTTTAAAGAGAATACTTTTTACGACACCTTGCAGTTTTCCCATCTCTGGTTCTACAATATCCAAATCTTCTGGACGAATTACAATATCCACATCTTCATCATCATGGAAACCATAATCAACACATTCAAATTCCACACCATCAAACACCACACGGTAATCATCTAACATCACACCGTCTAAAATATTCGATTCTCCAATAAATAAGGCAACAAATTCATTTTCCGGCTCGTTATAAATATCAGTTGGACTTCCAATTTGTTGGATTTCCCCTTCATTTAAAACAACGATTTTATCACTCATCGTTAACGCTTCTTCTTGATCATGCGTAACGTAGATAAACGTAATTCCTACTTCTTTTTGAATCTTTTTTAGTTCAACTTGCATCTCTTTACGAAGTTTTAAGTCTAGAGCTCCCAAAGGCTCATCTAGCAATAAAACCATTGGCTCATTAACAAGGGCACGCGCAATGGCAACACGTTGTTGTTGTCCTCCAGATAACAAGGTAACCGAACGGTTATTGTAACCTGCAAGACCAACTAGTGCCAACATACGATTGACTTTTTGTTCAATCACTTCTTTGTTCATCTTTTTAATTTTTAAACCAAACGCAACATTATCATACACATTCATATGCGGGAACAATGCATACTTTTGGAATACCGTATTAATTTCACGTTTGTATGGTGGAATGTTCGTGATTTCAATATCATCAAACAAGACCTCACCATTACTTTGCGTTAAAAATCCACCCAAAATACGTAACAGGGTTGTTTTACCACAACCACTAGGACCTAATAGGGTCACAAATTCATTTTCCGCTATATCTAAATTGACGCCCTTTAATACCAATTGGCCATCAAATTCTTTTACTATATTTTTAATTTGAATCAAATTTCGCATTGTCTTGTCCTCCTAAAATACGGGTGGTGTACAAACCCACAATACACGCGCTGGTTTGTTGGTGTTATTGATGAGTTGGTGAGCTTTGGTACCACGCAAATAAAATGTTTCCCCTTTTTTCACCATCAATTCTTTTTCTTCGAATACGATGTTAACTTTACCATGTAACACATAGCCAAATTCTTCCCCTTCGTGTGGTTCTAGTTGTAAACTAGCACCTTGTGGTGGAATATCGACAATGATGGGTTCCATTTCATTTTTCTGTGCATTGGGTACAATCCAATGAATGGTGGATTGCTCACGTTCATCGACAAAAAAATCATCTTCGGTAAACACCAATTTTTCATTCTTTTCTTCTTTAAAGAAAATTGCCAAAGACGTTCCCAATGCTTCTAAAATATCATTGAGCGTCGAGATGGAGGGAGACGTTAAATCTCGTTCCACTTGTGACAAAAAACCTTTGGTAAGTTCACAGCGACTCGCTAATTCTTCCAAGGTTAAATTGTTCTGGATACGCAACTGCTTTAGTGCTTTTCCAATTTCCATTCGCTACCTCCTTCTTGTTTAGCATTACTAAACTAAATATAATGTATATTAAACCATAGACTATTATACAACTTTTCAAAAAGAATGCAACCCTAATTTAAAAACAAAAAGTTTTATTTATTAAACTTTTCCATCAAACTAAAAGTTTAGTATATCAAACAAGAAAAAGAACACTTAGCGTGCTACGATTTCTTGTAGTTCACGTAAGTGTTCTTGATCGATAATATAGGCATAACTATAGCCCTGATAAGCTTCATTGTAATAGAGGCCATCACTTCCAGATAGTGTTGTTTGTTGGAAGGTAAGTTTAGAATCCAACAACGAAAGATACGGCACTAATTGGAAAAGTGATAGATTGGTATCCACATTTCGTAAAGCAGCAAGACCAAACTGTACTTGTTGGATTAGACTTGCAGATTGCACCTTACTTAGCATCGCTAGCAAGACTTCTTGTTGTCTAGCAGCACGATAAACATCACTATCGCTTTTACGATGCCTTGCATAGGCAAGCGCTGCACCACCATCTAGAGTTTGCGTTTCACCTTCAACAAAACAGTATTGATTCTTCTTGTCGTTTTCATCCATTTCACAAAAACTAGCCGTTGGTGTTAGCTTAATACCACCTAACACATCTACGAGTGCAATGAGCTGGGTGAAATCAACGACTACATAGTCTTTAAAATCACGGACCTCAAATAAACTAGAGAGGGTTTGCATACTACAAGCAACACCACCTCCAACAAATTCCCAGTTTACTTCACCATAGGCATAGGCATGGGTAATTTTATCTTGGCGGTTGCTACAAGCGAGTGGTACATAACTATCACGTGGAATTGAAATCAAATCCACACGACTCGCATCCACATCGACATGTACGACCATTAGAGCATCACTACGGCTTGCTTCTGTTGAGGTTGCTCTTGCATCAACACCAAGTATCACAACGTTGCGATCTTGTGCGAACGATTTCAGTCCCATCCGCAACAGTGCGACACTGCCCCATAACATTCCTACAACACAAGCAATACTGAGCCCTAGCAACAAAAATAATCGGTCATAGCGAACGCGTTTGCGTTTTTTTGACCGATTGTTTTTCTGTTTCAATTTAGATTGCGCTTGAGATTAGGGCAGCCAATTGTGGTTTTGGTTGGAATCCAACCACTTGTTTTACAAGTTGACCATCTTTGAAAAGAATCAAAGTAGGAATACTCATTACACCAAAACGTTGTGCAATTTCACCATCGTTATCTACGTTTACTTTGACAATCGTTGCACGACCTTCAAATTCACCTTGTAGTTCTTCTAGTACGGGAGCGATCATTTTACAAGGACCACACCAATCAGCATAAAAGTCAACCAAGACAACACCAGTTGCGATGACAGTATCAAATTCAGATTTGTTAACAATTT
>JBOFMT010000066.1:0-6452 GCA_051658525.1 Erysipelotrichaceae bacterium
TTATATCATTGAAGATAAAATAAAAAGCAAAAAGATCCAAACATTTGCGACGAACGGATATCTTTTTGCCAATATTATATTATCATATTTTTCAATTAGTTAAAAGAAAAACTGTTGACACACAAATAATGTTTGTCAACAGTCTGAGATGCGTAAATGATTACGCATCTTTGATGATTTGTTTGATGATTTCAATACTTTGATAACATTCTTGAATGGATAAATATTCAAATGGACCATGGAACTGATAGCCACCAGTTCCAAGATTTGGTGTAAGTAATCCCATCGCACTCAAGCGAGCTCCATCCGTGCCACCGCGGATACTTCCAATTTCAGGCTCAATGCCTAATTTTTTCATACTTGCTAGCGCTAAGTCCACACAAGTCATATCGGTTTGCAAATAGTTCAACATATTTTCATAACTATCACTAATAGTACAAGTAATACGTTGTCCATACTTTTGATTTAAAAAAGCAACAGCTTGTTGAAGCAGGGTTTTTTGAGCCTCAAAAGCTTCCTTGTCATGATGACGTAAAATATAGCGCATACTTGCATGTTCACACGCACCACTCATATTTACCAAATGATAGAACCCTTCCTTACCTTCGGTATGCTGAGGTTTATCAAATTGTGGCAACATCGACTCAAGTTCCATTCCTACCAACAAGGCATTGATCATTTTTTGTTTGGCAGCTCCAGGGTGAATACTAGAACCAGCAATTTCAATTTTCGCATCCGCTGCATTAAATGTTTCATAATCAATGATATGACTTGCTGAGCCATCTACCGTATAGGCGAAGGCAACCGGCATTGCTTCCAAATCAAAATGTGCTGTACCGGCACCAATTTCTTCATCTGGTGTAAAGGCAACATATAAATCTCCATGCTCTTCTGGATGTTGGACAAAGTAACTACAAACTTCCATGATAATGGCAATACCAGCTTTATCATCTGCCCCTAATAAGGTTGTACCATCGGTAACAATCAAGTCATTTCCTACTTGTTTATTTAAACTTGGAAACTGTGCAACACGCATCATCAGCTCTGCATTTAACGCAATATCACTACCATCATACCCCTTGATGATTCTAGGCTTTACATCTTTTCCACTTGCATCTGGAGATGTATCCATATGTGCAATCAAACCTAAAGCTGGTTTGCTTGGGTCTCCTTTTAGTTTTCCATAAACAACACCATAAGCACTAACGTGAGACTCTAGTCCCATTGCAGTTAGTTCTTCTAGTAATAGGTTTGCTAAATCCCATTGTTTTTTGGTACTAGGAGCTTCTCCTGTTGTTTCATCGCTTTGTGTATCCATTGCTACATAGTTTAAAAATCGTTCGATTACGTTCATAACATCCCTCTACTTTCTAGAACTTATCATATCATAAGTAGAGCGGATGTGGAATTAAGAAAAAAGCACCGAACCTAATTTGGTTCGATGCTGTTTGGCTTATTTTTTAAACATTTTTTTGAATTTATCAAATGGTTTTTCTTCGGTACGGTGTTTCAATAACTGCTCGTATAAGTCTTTTTCCGCTTTATCAATCTTCGTCGGGATTTCAACTCTTACTTCTACAAATTGATCTCCTTGTACTCCTCTAGGATTTTTAACCCCTTTGCCACGTAAACGGAATTGTTGGTTGAATTGTGTTCCTGCTGGAATACTCAACTCTACATCTCCATAAACCGTAGGAACATCAACTTTGCATCCTAGAGTTGCCTCTACAGCTGATATTGGAATACTAATACGAATATCATTTCCATCACGTACAAATTGAGCATGACGATTTACAACGATCTCGATGTATAAATCTCCATTTGGACCACCATTGGCTCCGCGTTCCCCTTTTCCGGTTACACGAACTTGTTGTCCAGATTGGATTCCTGCTGGAATTTTAATTTCCAATTTGATTTTTTTATGCTCATAACCTTTTCCATTACATTTGCTACAAGCTCTGGTTACTGTTTTCCCTGAACCATGGCAGCTAGGACAAGCAGATGTTTGCATAAAGACACCGAATGGACTACGTTGTTGTGTTTGGACTTGTCCTGCACCATTACAAGTAGAACATACTTTGATATCATCTTTACTATTTGCTCCGCTACCCATACATTGATTACATTGTTCATCAACTTCTAAGCTAACTTCTTCGCTTTTACCAAAGATGGCATCCATAAAATCAATACGCATTGACATAAAACGGTCTTGGCCACGACGTGGACCATTGGATTGACGGCTTTGACGACCGGAACCAAATCCTCCACCAAAGAAGCTACCAAAGATGTCATTTAAATCTTCAAAACCACCAAATCCGGCTCCTTGACCTCCAAAGCCACCAGCACCATCCATGCCAGCATGACCAAATTGATCATAAGTACCACGTTTTTGTGGATCACTTAAGGTTTCATACGCTTCATTGATTTCTTTGAATTGCTCTTCAGCACCTGCATCTTTGTTAACATCTGGGTGATATTGTTTCGCTAGTTTTCGATAAGCTTTTTTTAACTCAGCATCGCTGGCATCCTTACCTACTCCTAGTACATCATAATAATCGCGTTTCGCCATTTCTATACTCCTTTCATAGCGAAATTCTAGCCGAAGCTAGAATTGTTCACTATTGTTATTTTTCTTGGAATTCAGCATCCATTACATTGTCATCTTGTGGTTGTTGTGCTTCTGCTTGTGCACCTGCATCCATATTTTGGTACATTGCAGCACTTGCAGCTTGAGCAGCTTGTTCCAATGCTTCTAATTTAGAGCGAACTGCATCCAAGTCATTTTCATCCAATGCTTTTTGTAATTCATCACGTAATTTCAATGTTTCAGCTTTTTGGTTTTCATCGATTTTATCACCAGCTTCAGCAATTGAGTTATCAATTTGGTTGATGAATTGTTCTGCTTTGTTACGAAGTTCTACTTCTTCACGACGTTTTTCATCTTCCGCTTTGTGCATTTCTGCTTCATTTACCATGCGTTCGATTTCTTCATCGCTCAATCCGCTAGAGTTTTGGATTGTAATAGATTGTGATTTTCCAGTTCCTTTATCCGATGCACTTACGTGAACGATACCATTTACGTCAATATCAAATTTAACTTCGATTTGTGGAATCCCGCGACGTGCTGGAGCAATACCATCTAGTTTGAACATACCCAATGTTTTGTTATCTGTAGCCATTGGACGTTCCCCTTGCAATACATGAATATCTACTGCTGGTTGGTTGTCAGCTGCAGTAGAGAATACTTGTGACTTGCTTGTAGGAATTGTTGTATTTCTAGGAATTAATACTGTCATTACACTTCCCATTGTTTCAATACCCAAAGAAAGTGGTGTAACGTCTAGTAACAATACATCTTTTACATCTCCACGGATAACTCCACCTTGAATCGCAGCACCCATTGCTACTACTTCATCCGGGTTAACACTACGGTTTGGTTCTTTTCCTAATTCGTTTTTAACAGCTTCTTGTACTGCTAATGTACGAGTTGATCCACCTACCAACAATACTTGGTGAATGTCATTTTTCGTTAATCCAGCATCTTTTAATGCTTGACGAACTGGACCAATCGTACGCTCTACTAGGCTTCTTGTCATATCATCAAATTTAGCACGAGTTAATGTTGTGTCTAAGTGCAATGGACCAGCAGGACCTGCAGAGATGAATGGTAAACTAATTTGCGTTTGAACCATAGAAGAAACGTCTTTTTTCGCTTTTTCTGCTGCTTCTTTTAAACGTTGCATAGCCATACGATCGTTACGTAGGTCAATTCCGTTTTCTTTTTTAAACAAGTCAATTAAGTAATCAACTAAGACGTGGTCAAAGTCATCTCCACCTAAGTGATTATCTCCAGCTGTTGATAATACTTCAAATGTACCATCAGCAAGTTCTAGAATCGAAACGTCAAATGTTCCTCCTCCTAGGTCATATACTAATACTTTTTGTTCTTTGTCTGTTTTATCAATCCCATAAGCAAGTGCAGCAGCTGTTGGTTCATTGATAATACGTTCTACTTCTAAACCAGCAATACGACCAGCATCTTTTGTTGCTTGACGTTGTGCATCATTGAAGTAAGCAGGAACGGTAATAACCGCTTTGGTTACTGGTTCTCCTAAATAATCTTCTGCATATTGTTTGATATATTGTAAGATCATTGCTGATACTTCTTGTGGTGTATATTCTTTTCCTTCTAATGTTACTTTTTCATTCGTACCGATTTTACGTTTGATAGAAGAAACGGTTTCTGGATTCGTAACAACTTGACGTTTGGCAGCATCACCAACAATACGTTCTCCGTTTTTATAAGCTACAACGGAAGGGGTTGTACGATTTCCTTCTGGATTTGTAATAACTTTAACTTCTCCACCATCCATGATGGCAACTGCTGAATTGGTAGTACCCAAGTCAATTCCGATAATTTTACTCATAGTTTTTCTCCTTTTTCTATTAAGCACTAATTTTAACAAGTGCAGGTCGCAAAATGCGATCTTTTAATTTATATCCTTTTTGGAATACTTCAACAACCGTGTTTGCTTCTACGCCTTCTGTGGCTTCTTGCATCAACGATTGGTGGAAGTTTGGATCAAATGGTTGGTTTAAGGCTTCAATCTCAACAACACCTTCATTTTTTAAGGCATTCATCAATTGATCATAAATCATTTTGAATCCAGCGAAGTAATTCGCAATGGTTTCATCTTCTGGTAAATTTTGAAGCGCACGTTCAAGGTTATCAATTACAGGTAAGATTTCCTGTGCAAACCCTTGAATACGATACTTACGAGCCGTATCCGCATCATTTTGTAGGCGTTTCTTTAAGTTTTCTGTATCTGCATAAGCTTTAAAATATGCATTCTTCGTTACACTTAATTCATTTTCTAATTCTTCAATACGATTTTGTAATTGTTCTTCCACACTCAGTTCGACGATTTGCTCGTCTTGAGGGACTTCAACTACATCTTGTTCCACAATTTCTTCTGGGTTCATGTTGTTCTCACTCCTATTTTTGATTCAAGATTGCTTCGATGCGAGAGGAAATATACTCCAACATCGCGACCAAATCGTTATAAGGCATTCGATTTGGACCCACGATCATCAGCTGACCTTCTTCATTGTTTGAAAAATGAATCTTACTGCTGATTACAGCCATATCTTCTAGATCTTCACTGCCAATCGTGATCTGGATATCTTCATCCTTATTTGCTATTTGTCTCCAGATTTTAGAATCCTCTAACATATGCATCATGCGTTTCAATTTTTCGATATCTGAAAATTCAGGTTGATAGAGCATATTGCTCTTTCCACTAAAATATACCGTATCGGATGCAAACTTGATAAAGGCTGATACAAATGCTTGAAATAGCATTTCGTGATGTACGATCTTCACCTTTAATAGTGGCTTGATGGTTTCCATTTTTTCTACAACTTCATACAATGCTAACCCTGTGAGTTGTTCGTTTAAAATCGTACAACACGTTTGTGTATCTTCTACGGTAATCTCTTCATCAAATTGGAAGGTTTTACTTTCGGTATGTCCACTGTCAGTAATAAAGATAGCAACTGCACTCGTTGTAGAGATTGGTACCAACTGCACATGTTTAAGACGTTGATGCGCAGCATCAGGCCCCAACACTACCGTTGTTAGATTGGTCATCTGCGACAAAATATCACAACTTTTTCGGATGATTTCATCCATCGAATAATGACGTTCATCAAAAATATTGGCCAATGAATACTGAATAGAAGCATCGAGTGAAGATTCCATAATATGATCCACATAATATCGATAGCCTTTTGTAGAAGGAATCCTTCCAGAAGAAGTATGCGTTTTTTCCAAAACTCCAATATCCTCTAAATAAGCCATTTCATTGCGAATCGTTGCCGAAGAGCATTTTACATCCAATAGTTCCAATAACTTTTTAGAACCAACGGGTTCTGCACTTCGAATGAATTCTTCTACGATGATCCGAAAGATTGCAATCTGTCGTTCACTTAATTGTAATTCCACGGATTCACCTCCATTAGCACTCATCTATGACGTCTGCTAACATGATACAACGTTTTATTAGCACTGTCAACATCTTAGTGCTAAAACATTGTGTTTTTTTCATCGAAATCTTGTTGCCTTTTTCTATGATATACTAGAAGAAACTTAGGAAACTTACGGAGGTGCTTATGAAATATGGCTGGATGCTGTTACTTTGTTTTATCTTGAGTGGATGTGGTATCGTTTCTATCTTCCCCATCCTAGAAACCCATCGTGATATTTCGATTAGTCTTGCAGGCTATGAAACACTTCCCCCTACTGGTGAAAAAGTATACGCTGATCTTGAGCGACTACCTGCTTGGCTCATCCAAAACATCGACTTGCTTGTGCTTAGCAATCAACCACTGCAACCATTGCTCAACATTTCACATACCGATGAAGCGATTGGTATGGCCAGCTGTACAATTTT
>JBOFMT010000067.1:0-6171 GCA_051658525.1 Erysipelotrichaceae bacterium
AGAGGCGCAACTTGCGCCTTTATGCTTCTTTCGTAATGACAATGTCACCAGCTTTTTGTAATGCGATTTTCGCAATTAGTGGACCAACGATTTCGTAAACTAAGGTTGCACATAAGACAACACCTCGAATCGTTGCACCATATTCTGGTAGTATTTGGGTTGCAACAAGGGATAACCCAATGGCAACACCGGCTTGAGGGACAAGAGCCCACCCTAAATATTTACGTACTTCAGGACTTGTTTTCATGATACTTGCACCTAGGTAAGCACCGCCTACTTTTCCAACGACACGTACTAAGATATAGATGATACCAATCGTACCGATGGTTGGTAAGATGGCTAGATTTAACTCAGCTCCACTTAAAACGAAGAACATCATCAAGAGTGGAGGTGTAAAGGAGTCTGCAATATGCAACATTTTTTCACCGTCAACACTTAAGTTGGTGAAGATGGCTCCCATACTCATACATAATAGTAGCGTTGATAAGTGTAACATCTCAGCTAAGCCTACGCTTAATAAAATCGTAGCAACGACCAAAATCAAGCGATTGCTCGTGTCTTTAAACCACTTCATTAACAAAGTAAAGACAAAGCCAATTACGGCTCCAACAGCAACAGAACCAACAATTTCCATCAGTGGAGCTTGTAGGGAAGCCCACAAACTTGTAGTTTCTGGTTGAATCATCATGCTAGCGATTGCACTAGCAAACCCAAAAGCGATAAGAGCAACCGCATCATCAATTGCCACAACGCTCAACAAAGTTTCCGTTGTTTCTCCACGCGCTTTGTATTGCTTGATTACCATAACCGTGGCTGCAGGTGCGGTAGCTGCCGCGATTGCACCTAACGTGATGGCAAGCGGTGCCTCAAAGCCAGCGGCTAGTAAGGCTAAAGTTACCAAACACACGGCTAACAAGGCTTCGCACAAAGCAATTACGATGGGTGTAAATCCAACTCGCTTGAAGTAGGATAGCTTAAACTCAGAACCAATCGTGAAGGCAATAAAGCCCAAAGCAATATTTGATAAGAAGTTTAAGGATTCGATCGCTCCATGTGGAATCACATGAAAGAAGTACGGTCCAATCAACAAACCACCTATCAAGTATCCAGTTACACTCGGTAACTTTAATTTCTTTGCTAGTTTTCCAAACAACAACCCCACTAGCAATAGGATTGCGCTATTTAATAACATATTTTGTTCCATTGTATTTCCTTTCTGTTAGTACCTATTTAAAACTTCCACCAAACATTTGGGAAATGGGAACAGTAAATAAGATGCCGGTATTAGGTTGGCTTAAATCTCCAACTTGGGACTCTAAGATTTGTCTTGCTTGTTCGAGTCGTGATTGTTGGATGACCATTAAAATCGTTTTGCTTTGTACGTGCTCTGGGTTGAGCAAAGTGCGCAAAGCTCCAAAAAATTTAAATTCATCTTGATCATCTGCATTGGCAAGTGTCGTCGCCATTCCAGTTGAGTCAAAAATAGTCGCTCCACGGAAATCTTCTTTGGCATACTTTGCCAGTAAAGGTTCCAAGTGGTCAGGGTTTTGTAAAATGATTACCATTAATTCCATATTGATTCTCCTTTCGCATATCCTTCAGTTTACGCCTATTTTTAAGCATTTACAAGGGTGATGCCGTAAAAAATGAAAAATTTTCATCACACATTTTTGATACCGTTTTCATTTCAAATGGTTTGAAATCTTTCCTGCTTTTCCTGTATACTTAAGGCTTGTGAAGGAGGAAACGCTATGGTTTTTATTTATGCTTTGATTTGTTTGGGAGCAACTGCAATCGGTGCACTTAGTGGAATGGGAGGTGGAGTGATCATCAAACCTCTATTTGATTTCATTGGATTTCACTCGATTGAGATGATCAATTTTTTATCGGTTGTAGCAGTTTTTGTTATGGCTTGTTCGTCAACTTTGCAACAAGTGCGTGCGAAAACCAAGATTGACTTTCGCTTTGTTGCGGCCATTGCTCTTGGTTCTATTGTTGGTGGAATCTTAGGTGGGCAACTTTTTGATGCCTTTTTATTACAAGTAGGAGCTGAGATAGCAAAAGGGACGCAATCTTTATTGCTTGCTTTGTTTATGGTATTGGTCATTGTATATTTTAAAGGTAATTTTAAAAATTATAGCTTCCAACATCCTCTCGTTATCATCGGTATTGGATTTGTTTTGGGTACCACAGCTAGCTTTTTAGGTGTAGGTGGTGGTCCAATCAACGTGGCCTTTATCTCTTTTTTCTTTGCACTAGATATGAAAATGACAGCGGTGTATTCCATTGCAGTGATTTTATTTGCGCAAGGTAGTAAATTATTGACGATGTATCATGCAACACAATTCGCAGGCTTTGATTTGCAATGGTTGTGGGTTGTCATTCCCGTTGCTTTACTAGGTGGTGTATTAGGAGCTAAGTGGAATCAATCGATGCATGAGACGAAAATCAAACAGGTGTTTCTTATGGTTTCCTATGGTCTTGTTGTATTGAATTTATATAATGCGCTACAAGCGTTGTGGTTCTAAGTTTTCTTATGAGCTAGCGCGCTTTGTCATTGCTTTTTTCTTTGTTCTTTGTTAAAATAGGGCTTGTAAATACGAAGAAAAGAAGGAGTACGTTACACTACATGTAGTAGAGAGCTTTGGTTTGGTGCAACAAAGTCATGTAAGTAAGGGAAGGTAGTCTTGGAGTAGATTTTCTGAACGATAGTAAGAAAATACGGGTTTGCCTACGTTATCAGGTTCAAAGGCAGCAGTCGCTGTAAATTAAGGTGGTACCACGCAAAAGCGTCCTTTACGGACGCTTTTTTTTGTGGTTAGGAGGTGTAGGATGCAATCAGCTTTTCCCATTGTAACAACCAATCGTTTGGTATTACGCGCCATGCGCTTGGATGATGCAGAAGCGCTTCATGAACTGTTTTCTGATGCACGAGTGACCGACTTTTTATTGATGCCACAAATGCATCGACTCGAGGATAGCATCCGGTTTATGAAGGTTGCCTATTTGTCCTATCGCCAACAAGGAATTCCGGAAGCTGCAGTGATTTGTTTAAAACCAAGTGGTAAGGTCATTGGACTGTGCAATGTCCATACCATCAAACACATGGATACTGGAGAACTTGGATTTATGCTTCATCCAGATTATCAAAGACAAGGATATATGCAAGAAGCATTACAAGCGTTTATTACTACGCTCATACAAACCATTGGTTTACGCCGTATCGAAGCGATGTGTGATGAACACAATATCGCATCTAAACGGGTGATCGAACAGGTTGGATTTGTGTATGAAGGAACCTTGCGAGAGTATTATGTACTCGATGACAAGCAAACGTTAACGTTACGTTTGTATAGCATTTTAGCCCACGAATATGGAAAGGAACTTGAAATATGAAAAAAGAATTAGCAGCTAAATATAACCATTTAGAAGTAGAACAAGATTATAATAAACGCTGGATTGAAAAAGGATATTTTACAGCAGGAGACAAAAGCAAAGACCCATTTTGCATTGTAATTCCTCCACCAAATGTAACTGGTAAATTACATCTTGGACATGCTTGGGATACAACATTACAAGACATCATTGCACGTTACAAACGTTTAAAAGGCTTTGATATGTTGTGGTTGGCTGGGATGGACCATGCTGGTATTGCAACCCAAGCCAAAGTTGATGCGCGTTTAAAGGAGAGTGGAATCTCACGTTACGATATTGGACGTGAAGCTTTCTTAGATCATGCTTGGGAATGGAAAGAAGAGTATGCTAGTCATATTCGTGAACAATGGGGAACACTAGGCTTAAGTTTAGATTACTCAAGAGAACGTTTTACGCTTGACGAAGGTTTGAATCAAGCTGTGAATAAAATCTTTATCGATTTGTATAACGATGGACTTATCTATCGTGGAGAACGCATCATTAACTGGGATCCAGCAGCAAAAACTGCTTTGAGTAATATTGAAGTAATACATAAAGAAGTGGAAGGTGCCATGTATACGTTTGCTTACCGTATTGATGGAAGCGATGAAGTACTACATGTATCAACTACACGTCCTGAAACGATGTTTGGGGATGTTTGTGTTGTTGTGCATCCAGAGGATGAGCGTTATACGCACTTGATTGGAAAATATGTAATCAATCCTGCAAATGGCGATCGTTTACCAATCATTGCTGATGATTATATTGAAATTGGATTTGGAACTGGGGCTATGAAATGTACACCAGCACATGATCCAAATGACTTCCTAATTGGAGAACGTCATAATTTAGAGCGCATTGTATGTATGAACGATGATGGAACGATGAATGAAAAAGCTCTTGCATTTGCAGGGATGGATCGTTTTGTTGCTCGTAAAGCCTTGGTAGAAAAAATCAAAGCGGATGGTAACTGTATTAGTATCGAAAAACATATGCACCAAGTAGGTCATAGTGAACGTACGGATGTTATCGTAGAACCATATTTGTCAAAACAATGGTTTGTTCGTATGACTCCATTGGCAGAAGATGTATTAAAACACCAAGAAGGGGATCAAAAAATTAACTTCTATCCACAACGTTTTGAGAAGACCTTCCATACTTGGTTAGAAAATATTGAAGACTGGTGTATTTCACGACAATTGTGGTGGGGACATCGAATTCCTGCTTACTATCACAATACAACGGGAGAAATCTATGTTGGTGAAGAAGCACCTGCTGATTTAGAAAACTGGAGCCAAGATGAGGATGTTCTAGATACTTGGTTCTCAAGTGCACTTTGGCCGTTCTCAACGCTTGGTTGGCCAAATGAAACGGAAGATTTAGAACGTTACTTCCCAAATGATGTATTAGTAACAGGTTACGATATTATTTTCTTCTGGGTAGCACGTATGGCCTTCCAAACGCGTTATGCAATGAAAAATCGTCCATTTAAAGATGTATTAATCCATGGATTGGTACGTGATGCAAGTGGTCGTAAGATGAGTAAATCTTTAGGTAATGGTGTAGACCCAATTGAAGAAATCGACAAATATGGTGCAGATGCCCTTCGTTTCTTCCTTACAACAAACTCAACACCAGGACAAGATTTACGTTATATGGAAGAAAAGGTAGAGAGTTCATGGAACTTTATCAATAAAGTTTGGAATGCATCACGTTTTGTGTTGATGAACTTAGATGATGCACAAAGTATATGCTTGGATAACCTTTCAATTGCGGATAAATGGATTTTAGGGCGTTTGTCAACGGTACTAGAAAGTGTTGAACAAAATATGGATAAATATGAGTTTGCACTAGTAGGAAACGAATTATATTCTTTTGTTTGGGATGATTTCTGTTCTTGGTATATTGAATTGTCAAAAGCGAATTTACAAAGTGAAGATGCAGCGGTACGTCTTGCGGCGCAATCGACTTTGGTAACAGTACTAGAAGCAATTACCAAAATGTTACACCCATTCATGCCATTCGTATCAGAAGAAATCTATTTAACTCTTCCTAATGCGTTAACATCCATCAACTTGGCAGCATGGCCAGCAAAACCAGAAATTGGTGCTGTTGAAGCGGATATTGCTGCTGTTGATAACTTAATCTCAATGATCAAAGCCGTACGTGAGATTAAAGTAAGCTATAACTTAAAGCCAAGTTATGAAATTGATGTCATTATCAAAGATCATAATCAAACGATTGTACAACCTGAGTCAAGTATTGCAGCGATGTTGAAAAAGATGGCACATGCAACCTGGATGAAGGAAGAAACCGCAGAAGAAGTAGTAACACGTTCGATTGCTGCGGGAAGTTTGAGTGTTGTGCTTGCTTCGATTATTGATGAAGAGGCAGAAATCGCAAAATGTGAAGCTGAAATTGTGAAATTGACGGCGGAAATCAAACGTGCCGAAGGTATGTTAGCGAACCCGAACTTTACATCAAAAGCTCCAGCTGCTAAAGTTGCTGCAGAACAAGAAAAATGTGATAACTTCAAAAAACAATTGGAACTAGCACAAACTCGTTTGGCTGGATTTCAAAATAAATAATGTTGAAAAAGCAGATGCCTCTTGCATTTGCTTTTTTGTGTGACAAGCAGTCATACAGTATGATATTCGATATAGGTAGACCAACCTTAAGAACTCAAGAAAACTAAGGGTAGCTAGAAGAATATCAATCTTATAGGGGAGAATTACCCCGACCACCAAGGGCGCAACC
>JBOFMT010000068.1:0-1883 GCA_051658525.1 Erysipelotrichaceae bacterium
TCCCATATTTGCTAGCATATTGGTTAGAAAGAAAAACAGTGGAATCCCAACGGCAATACTATAGAAATATTTGTTTTCATTCGCAATACAAGCCGCTAGGAACACAATTCCAGCAACAACGAGTTGTACCAACCATAAGTTTACATTTAAGATGATAAATTTAGTGATTTCAAGCTCTCCTGGGAATAGTAACACCGCAATACCAATAAAACTAAGTGTTGTTATAAGCAGTAGGATGGTAGTGGCAAACAATAGCGAAAAAGCTTGCGTAACAATCACCTTTTTTCGACTATTTTTTGAGGTTAGGAGTACAGTTAAGGAACCTTTGTCCACATACTTCATGACGTAACTATTTCCCATCATCACTATGAAAACAAGGGGAAACAACAACATCAAAAAACCATATAAATAAGTACCACAAAATGCAAGAAGACTATTGGTAGCACCCATCATTCCAAACGCCTGCATCATCTCGGGCATTAAGTTTTGAAAGTCATTTAACATATTAATTAATGCTGGATCATACATATAGATAATAATACCCCCATACATGATCAACACCGATAAGATAACAACAAAAGGAAGCATCATTTGTCGCATATTTCTTTGAAATAATACACCAATCATCTAGTCCACCTCTTTCCCATAAAAATGTAAGAATATTTCTTCTAAACTAGCAGTTTTGATATCAAGATCATCAATCGTTTCACTCGCTAAGATTGCTAAGACTTCATTGATACTATCTGGTGTCATCGTAATTTTAAGCTTTCCATGTTCCATTGCACTTTGAACGATTTGTTTTTGTAACCTTTCTAACACATCGATCTGTGCACTAACAAAAACGGTTTTCGCTTTATTCCTTTGCAGTGTTTGCATATCTTCAATGGCAACGATACGACCATCCTTGATAATCGCAGTACGATCACATGTTTTTTCAACTTCCTCAAAAATATGAGAACTCATCAAAATTGTTTTTCCTCTACTTTTTTCTTCTAAGATTAATTCAACAAATCGATTTTGCATAAGTGGGTCTAACCCACTGGTTGGTTCATCTAAAATTAAAACCTCAGCATCTCCCATAAAGGCAGCTACAATACCTAACTTTTGTTTCATTCCCTTACTCATTTTACTTACTTTTCCACGGGTATCTAATTCAAACAAGGCGATCAATTGTTTCATTTTAGTAGTATCATGCAATCCTTGATAAGCAGCAACAAAATCCAAAAATCCCTGCCCACTTAAATCATCAAACGTTGCCAGTTCGCCTGCTAAGTATCCAACGCGTTTTTGGATCTTCTCCGCTTCTAAAAAACAGTCAAGATCAAAGATTTGCGCCTCTCCTTTTTTTGCTTGCATAAACCCCATTAAATGGCGAATCGTCGTAGTTTTTCCAGCTCCATTCGGACCTAAAAAACCATAAACTTCGCCTTTATTGACGGTTAAATCAACATCAAAAATGCCTTTATTATGACCATAATCTCTTGTTAATTTCTTAATTGAAATAATATGTTCCATCTTATTTCCCCTTTATACTTTCTTGTACATTGATTAGTGTACTCTATGCTTTAATATTACAAGAAAAACGGAATAATTCCAATTTAATTCACACAAAAATGACTCATTATTCTTTCCACATCCCCCTCACTTAAACCAATATTCCTTTACATCATTTGTTTTAGAGTCGCAAAGAACAATAATCCATACAAAATTAAAAGTATGCCAAAAGTATGCCAATAAACTGATTAATAGAAAAAAACCCTTTGGCTAAAGGGTTTGTTTATTAAGATGGTGGTCCTGGCCGGAATCGAACCAGCGACACATGGATTTTCAATCCATTGCTCTACCGACTGAGCTACAGGACCATTTGGTTGCGGGAGCAGGAT
>JBOFMT010000069.1:0-6699 GCA_051658525.1 Erysipelotrichaceae bacterium
CTTCACCAGCAACTAGGGTTTGTTTTTTGATCTCTTTTGGATTACGAATTCCGACTTCCGTTACTTCATATTCAGCACCGGTAGCCATAAAACGAATCTTATCCCCTACACTTACGCTACCATCTTTGATACGTACATAGGCAATAACACCACGATATGGGTCATATAAACTATCAAACACTAAGGCTTTTAACGGTCCATCCACATCACCTGTTGGTGCTGGTACTTTTTCAACGATGGCTTCCAATACATCAACGATGTTAAGTCCTGATTTCGCAGAAATCAGTGGTGCATCGTGTGCTGGTAATCCAATTACGTTTTCAATTTCATTGATTACGCGTTCTGGTTCTGCACTTGGCAAGTCAATCTTATTTACAACAGGAATGATTTCTAGTTCATTATCAAGTGCTAGATACACATTGGCTAAGGTTTGAGCCTCAATCCCCTGTGCTGCATCGACAACCAAAATAGCACCTTCACAAGCTGCTAGGGAACGTGATACCTCATAGGTAAAATCGACATGTCCCGGTGTGTCAATCAAATGGAAAATATAATCGTTTCCATCTTTGGCTTTATATTTGAGCTGTACGGCATTGAGTTTGATCGTGATACCACGTTCACGCTCCAAATCCATACTGTCTAATAATTGCTGTTTCATTTCTCGCTGCATTACCGTTTCCGTCATTTCCAAAATACGGTCTGCTAGCGTAGATTTTCCATGATCAATATGGGCAATGATTGAAAAATTTCTAATATACTTTTGATCCATGAAATTCCTCCTTATTACGTCAACTTATTATAGCAAAATTCCTGATTGAAAGCTATCAATAGTTTTATAAAAAAAATGCTGATACCAGCATCATTTCTAGCTTTGTGTTTCATTTCCTAAAAAGCTACATAGGTTTGAAAATTGCGCTTTGGCTTCTTCATACCCCATTTGGTAAACCTTGCGCAGTTTTTCCTCGTTTTTTTCTAAGCGTCCTAAGGTAATCGACGTTGGTGGTGCAAGAACAAACACTTCCCCACGCGCTTGTGCAGTCTCTAGCGCTTCTAGGTTTTGATTGTAGCGGATGTGGCGATTGGCCATCATTTTACACAAGTTAGGAAAGCGCCAATACCGTAGATTGAGTATTGGCTGCAATTCGTTTTTCTTTTTTTGATAGCCGCGTGTTTGCGTAAGCACCACAACTTGCTTCATATAGCCAAGCTGCTTTGCCTGCGCAAAGGGAATCGCTTCTGAAATCCCACCATCCAAATAACGCTCACCATCTAACAACACACTACGAGAAAGCAGTGGTAGTGAAGCGGAGGCACGAATCATTTCGACATCTGCAAGTAAATCTTTGACTTGCTTCAGCTCCCCCGCTCCCGTTTTGATGTTGGTTACCATCGTATATAGGGCATGACCGTGTTGTATGAAGGCAAGATGATCGATGGGTTCAAGTTCTAGTGGTATCGTTTCATACACCATCTTGGCACCAAATAGATCTCCTGTAGTAAGTAGTGAGCGAAGGGAGCAATAGCGAGGATCGTGTAGGTATTTGGTTGAAACATGAAAACTACGTCCCTTTTGTTTGGATACATAGCTTGCAGCATGACACGCACCTGCGGATACCCCAATCGTTGCAGGAAAATACAATCCCTGTTCCATAAAATAATCAAGTACACCAGCTGTAAACATTCCACGCATCCCGCCACCTTCAAGTATTAAAGCCGTTTGTTTCATCCAATCCTCCTCCTCTTTTTTCTCATTATAGCGCGAACGCTAATTTTCTTGCAAATAAAAAAACGCCAAGGCGTTTTTAGTTTTGTTGCATCATGAAATAGTTGTCACCATCCACCGCATACAAGATGCCATCTTGTAAATATAACAAGTAGCTTGTTGCATGAAGTGTAGCTTGACCAATACAGTTATCGTTATCTAAACTAACTTTTTCGATTGCGAATAAGGTAGCACGGTCCAAATAACTCTCAAACGCACTCATTTCTAATGAAACGGTTGCAATATCACTAGTTGGATCTTCTTGATATCTAGAAACAGCAGGTTGACTATAAAACTGTGTTGCTAGCGTATCGTTGAGATAAAAGCTAAAAAACATCAAAGCAAAGACCATACTTGTTTTCGCAAAGTTAAAGGAGACGCGTCGAGTTAATCCGTTGCGTTTTTGTAGACGTAAATTATCACGATATTCCGCTATGATTTGATACATAAAATAAACTGTGACTACAACGATCAAAGTTTTCATGATAGTTTCCATATTACTTCCTTTCCATGGCCTGCTTAAAGGCTTTAACAAAGCTACGATTCACTTCTATCGTAATATCGTTTGCAAGTGTTAGCTGCATTTTACCATTATAAATACGTTTGATGGCGACTACATGAGCTAAGTTGACGACCACCGATTTTGAAACGCGAACAAAGCCCATATGACTAAGTTGTTGTTCCAATTGATAGAGTTTACTTTTGCACGCTAGGGAACGTGAACTCGTATTTGCATAGATATCGTTACCAAACGATTCTAGATAATACAGTTGTGCAATGGGAATAAGTTCTTCCCCACGTTCACTCAAGCAAGCAATACGCTCACTTTGTGGTGCATGAAACGAAATCAAGGGTTCCAATAAATGGATGGAGGTTTCGTCCACGATAATATTAATTTTACCTGGTTCTTGTTGTTCAAATGATTCACATAACACAATACTATAAGGTTCTGTTTCCACCAAGCTTTGTGGCAAACACGCTTTGAGCTTGGGGCTTAGTTTTACTTTTATCATACTACACCTACCGTAGTGCTTTCATCATAGTAGAAAACATGAGGGAAAACCACTCTTTCTTCATAACTTACATAGATTTATGCATAACCTTCGCAATTGAAGGATAGGCAATCATTGCTACAATCAAACTTCCAATTCCTTGAATGGCATTCCATCCAAGACTTGGTAAAAACATCGCTGCTTGACCACTCAAGAATACATCAGTCAAACCATAGCCAACTAACATAATCATAATACCAATCACAAACCATACCAAACGAAGTTTATCACGATATTTATGGATGAGTAGTGACACAACCAAAGCTTCTAACCCTTTGATTACAAAGGTAAACAGCGCGTAATTCATATACCCAAGTGATACGTCTGCCATCAAGCTAGCAATACCTGCAATTAAAAAGGCAAGCACAGGATGAAAGAATCCTGAAAATACTAGGATGAGTGCATCCCCTAGGTTTAAAAACCCAAAGCTTCCCATTGGAAACGAGATAAATGCGGTAAAGATAAAGATCGCTGCTAGCGTTAGTGCCATGGTTACGATGTTTTTTGTTTTGATCATTGCATCAATTCCCCCTCTAATTTTTTTCCACTTCCATTCATAAAGTCTTTTGCTGATACTTTTTGTTTTCCTTCTAATTGAAGTTCTTCCACGCGTAGGAATCCACCATCTACAGCAATTTCAACAACATCGCTAAAGACAAGACAACCCGTTGCAAGACTATGCGTTGCCGTTCGCGCTTTCGCACTCCAAATCTTACATTTTTTACCTGCAAGCAAACCATAACCTACCGGCCAAGGAATGAGTCCACGCACTTGATCGTAAACTTGTTGTAATGGTTTACTAAAGTCAATTTTCTCTTCTTCCTTACTTACATTCCAAGCATACGTAATCTTGCTTTCATCTTGTTCGATAAAGGTAGCGCGCCCTTCTAAAATCAAAGGTAGTGCACGACGAATCATGGAATCCCCTAACTCCATTAATGCATCGTGAATAATGCCCGTGGTATCATCTGGTCCAATTGGGATTGCTTCTTGCATCATATAAGCCCCAGCGTCCATTTTTTCAACCATGCGCATAATCGAAATTCCTGTTTCTTGATGTCCATAAATAATGGATTTATGAATCGGAGCACCACCACGCAGTGCTGGTAGTAGACTTGCATGTACATTGATACAACCAAAACGTGGCGCATCCAGTAATGCTTTTGGTACAATTTGTCCATAAGCACAAGTGACAATCAAATCTGGTGCATAGGCTAACACATCTTCGTATTGTGTTTTGATACTTGTTGGTTGAACAACTGGAATGTTATGTGTTAGTGCAAGTGCTTTAACTGGTGTTGCTTGGAGTTCTTGTTTTCTCCCTACTTTTTTATCGGGTTGTGATACAACGGCAACGACATTATATCCTTCCTCTAATAAAGCATTCAAAATGGAACACGCAAAGTGTGGTGTCCCCATAAAGATTACTCTTGTATTGTTCATATTCATTCACCTCTTGGCTATTATACCATAAAGAGAGTGCAACAAAAGAGGCTTAAAAAAAAGAAAAAATAAATTTAATGAATTTCGTTGTAATTGGACCTACTATTTGGTATAATTTGTTAGCAAATATTTAGGAGGTGCAAACAATGCCAAATATTCAATCACAAAAGAAACGTGTGTTAACGAACAACAAAAAACATATGGCAGTTACAGCGCAAAAATCAGCGTTGAAAACAGCTATCAAAAACGTTTTAGACGCGGTTGCTGCAAATGACAAAGCTTTAGCTACAGCTAACTTAAACGTTGCTTACTCAAGACTTGACAAAGCAGTATCTAGTGGAATTCAACACAAAAACTATGCGACTCGTCAAAAAGCTCGTTTAAGCAAAGCTGTTAATTCTATCGCTTAAGGAAGTTAGTTTATCTAACTTTTTTTTTACGTTTTTTTCAACAAAAAAGGAGTTCGCATTTGCTAACTCCTTTTGTTTTATCCTTCCATTGGTACTTCAATGGCCAACCCACCAAGTGATGTTTCCTTCAAGGTGACACATAATTTTTTACCTGTATAATTCATCGTATTAACAACCATATCAAAACTTACTTTGTTTTGTTTGATTGGACTCATATACATTGATAACATGGCATTATCCATACAACGCAGTGCACCTACCGCATTACGTTCAATACAGGGAATCATGACATAACCACCAACGGGATCACACGTAAGACCTAGATGATGTTCAATGCCCATTTCCGCAGCATATTCAATTTCATCAATTGCTAAACCACGTAAGAATGCAATCATGGCACTTCCCATACTAATTGCAGCACCAATCTCTGCTTGACATCCACCTTCTGCACCAGAAATGGTTGCATTTTCTTTGATAAGATTACCAAACAAGCTAGCTACTTTCAAAGCATCCACTAGTTTTTTACGTCCAACGTTACGGTCATGATAATAGTGATACAACAAGGCAGGTATCACACCACTTGCACCAAGAGTTGGAGCCGTAACACAAATTCCTCCACTTGCATTTTCTTCACTTGCAGCATAAGCATAAGCCATAATGCGAAGTTTATCCGCTTCGGCAGCATCTTCTACTACTTGCGCCTTCAACAATAAGCCTTTGGCAGCACGTTTGAGTTTAAGTTTTCCTGGTAGTACACCACTTGCTTTTAAACCACGATCGACCGTAGCTAACATTGCAGTTAAGATTTCATCCAAATACGTCCCTTGCTCATCAAAGCGGTCGACATATTCTACAATACTCATTTGCTCTGTTTGTAAATAAGCTTCAATCTGCGCAAATTTAGTATGTGGGTAAACATCAGGCTCATCGGCAGCAGCTTCGCCTTCTTGTACAATCGTTCCTCCTCCAACAGAAAAATAAGTTTCTTCTGCTAAGAGTTCCCCGCGATCATCATAAGCATACAAACGCATCGCGTTGGCATGAAACGGATGCGTTTCTGAAGTAAAGCGCACCGTACAAACACTAGGTTTGAACGTTTCGATAATAATATAATCCGTTAAGTGACCTTTTCCAGTCAAACTTAAACTACCCAATAAGTCACAAGCATATGAGGTAGCTGGATAGGTTTCTTTAAATAATTGTGCCGCTTTTTGCGGTCCTAACGTATGAGACGAAGAAGGTCCAGGTCCCATTTTTAATAAGTTACGATATGATTTCATTGTATACTCCTAACCAAGCGCTTGGATAAAGAACAGTTCTAGACCCAAACGTTTCTCTATTTTACCATGTTTGATCTTTTGATCCAAACCAGATAATTCATGTAAATAATATAATGCACGATCACTACTAATATCGCGACGATTTTTCACAGCTAGTTTCACGCGATACGGATGTACGCCCAACTCACTAGTAATTTCCGTTTCATTGAGTCCACTTTGATATAAGTGTAAGACTTGGAAAATAAAACGTAATTGGGAAGCTAAGATCCCAATAAGTTGAATTGGTTCAATGTTATTGCTTGCAAAGTCTTGTAACAAGCTAAAGGCCTTGGTACGATTTTTTTGTAAGAGCGCAGACATCAGTTCGAACACATCATCCTCTAGTTTTCTTGGTAGTAAGAAGAAAATGGTCGCATCATCAATCTCATCGCCTTGTAGTGCTAACTTCTCTAAAAAGCGTTCAAAGCTCTCCAAATCTTTGCCAATGCTTTGATAGATGTGTTGGATACTTTTTTCACTCAACACTTGTAGATAAGGCTTTAGTTTACGGTCCATCACCTGTTTGATTTCTCGCTCTTCTAACGGTGCAAAAGCTTCGTGTTTACAGTACTGCAGCGCTTGTTTGACTAGCTTTTTACGTGAATCCAATTTTTCACACACACAAGAAAATATCAAGTGCGTGGAAGGCATCGGCCGTTCCAAATATGCAAGTAAGGCTTGATTTGCAGTTTCGTCTAAGGGCCTGTTGGCAC
>JBOFMT010000070.1:0-9865 GCA_051658525.1 Erysipelotrichaceae bacterium
TCAGTATATGGAAAAGAAAATATTTTAAATCGTCACAATCTTGAAATACTAGAAGAGATTACCTATACCCCTGAAGCAACTTGGTTAGAAGAAGGTAAGGGGATGGACTATATGTTTTTTTATAAAAGTGGGGAAGAAACCTTGGTTGATTATCAAGGAAAAGAAGAAAGAGGTAAGATTCAAATGGATGAAAAGGGTCATTTTTACTTACAAACAAAAGATAAACAAATCCCTTTACCAAAAAAAATATAAAACTTTTCAAATCGGAAGAAAAGTAGCCGGCTATTTATTTTCATCTTCGCTATACTATACCTATACACAAGATGTGTGAAAGGGTGGACACAATGAAACAAATACAAACAGAAGAGAATTTACATGAGATGGAGCCAATGATGGCTGAAGTGATGGAATGCACAACCTTAAGTGAAGCATTCTTATCACGTGTTATGGGCTTAGAAACAGAGGGTCGTTTTAGTGTACTGAGTGAAGCACTACTAAAGCAAGCTCCAAGAGATGTACGAGTGGGGGCTTGTTACGAACTTACCTATCATATGGCAGTGTTACTAGTAGCCTATGTGCAAGCAGGACATGCGGAATACAAGGAGTTATGTGAAAAAAGTCTAGCCTTTGGTTTTGAAATGGGGTTTGGTGGACATGGATATGATAGTGAAGCGACACGTTTAAGCTATCTTACAAGACTAGCGGAGTTAAAGTTTACGCAAGGAGAGCTTGGTATTACTTATCACAAACAATATCAAGAGATGGTCGATCACTATCGTAATTTGTATTTTTATGGAAACACAAGTTTTGGCTTTTCTAACTTTAGAGATGATGTGGAGCGCTTATTGCGAGCGGTAGATGTGGATACGTTATTTGTCTATGGTACTTTACAACAAGGAGAACGTAACCATCATTTTCTTGCGAATGCAACCTATCAAGGCGATGCCATGTTACACCATTATGGATTATTAGAACTTGGACATTTTCCAGGGATGATAGAATGTATTGGTGGTATTGTTCATGGAGAACTTTATCAAGTAGATCCTGTAACCAAACAAAACGTAGACCAACTAGAAGCTGGTTTATACGAATGTAACGTAGAGATTGTGGAACAAGACTGTAAGGTTTATTTTGCAAAGACGTATGTGTATGTTTCAAGTCGCGAAGATAGTGATGGTGAACGCTTTCCATTGAGTCAACTTAGAGGGAAATGGAGAGCGATTGATGAGCGTTATGTTTGGTATGTAACATATGGTAGTAATATCAATAGCCAACGCTTTCAAGCTTATCTTGATAAAACAAAGAGTAATGAAAGTTATAAACTCTCAGAACCGTGGATTATCAAACATCCGATGTACTTTGCAAGACAATCCTCACGTTGGAACCAACAAGGGGTTGCATTCTTAGATACAGAACAACATGGTAGAACTTATGGCGTACGGTATTTGATTACCAAAGAACAATTCAAAGAGATTCAAGTGTTGGAGGGGAAAACTTGGTACAATAAGATTGCTAAATTGGATGCGTGGGGAGATGTACCTATGTGGACACTTACGAGTAGTACAAGACATGAGGATGAACTTCCTAGTGATGTATACGTAGAAGTAATTGCTGCTGGACTTAAAGAACATTATGGTTTAAGTGATCAAGTGATTGCGCAGTATTTAAAACAAGATACAAAAAAAGCCTTCTCTTTTGAACAAATTCTTTGGCAATAAGCATCTTTGCAACGTTAAGTTGCCAACTAGCAACATGTAATTGATGCCTTTTACCTTTGGTTACGGTTATAATGAAATTAGTAGGAGGTAATACTATGAACATCTCAGATACGATTCGAACCCAACGAAAAGCAAAAGGGTTGACCCAAGAACAACTTGCAGAACAATTAGGGGTCAGTCGCCAAGCATTGTCCAAGTGGGAAGCAAATCAAGGTTATCCAGAGCTAACAACGCTTGTAGCACTTGCTAAACGATTGGATATTAGCCTCGATGCATTACTCTTAGAAAAACAAACACAAACTCCAACAACAACGACTGTCGTACAGGGCAATAAGATTACCATTTTAAGTTATGATCAACAAATCGTTACTTGTCGTGGTGTTCGAAGTAATCCGATTGCATTTGCGAAAAAAGGGGAACCAAGATATGTGCTTGTAGGTATTACCGGAAATACCTTCTTTGGGGAAACAACACAAATGTTAGGCTGGTATGCGAGTAAAGCTGACGTGGATCAAGAAGTAAGGTTGATCATGCAGCAAATGGAATTGGGTCATGTAACCTATGAATTACAACATAATGCCAAGATTCGCTTAGAAGGAATCTTTGGACAACCAAAACTAGAACATGACTAAGATCTCAAAATGAGATCTTTTTTAGGCTTTTCTCAAGATGTGGTTATAAATATAGTAAAATCCAATTAGAGGTGCAAAATGGAAACAACTCATAATCATAAGTATAAAGTTTCAAAAAATTTAGATGAGCAAATAGTATACTTAAAGGAAAATAAAAGAATTATATTTTTCGATATTAGCGAAGAATCAGCAAAAGAAATATTACTTTATAACAATTACATCAATGTGATTACACCATTTAAACATCACTTTGCTAGAAAAAACCGAAATAATGCTTTGATAAAGAAGCACGGTAATCATTTGTATGATAGAGAGGTTGATTTTAAAGAGTATTTTGATTTGTATTGTAGAGAAAGAGAAAAATATTCAATTATCTATAGAAATATATATTCATTTGAAACGTCATTCAATTCTCTTGTATCGTATGTTGTGTTAAATCACTATTGTATATTAAATAGCATAGATGCAATTGATTTTTTTGAAGTATTGAGTGAAAAAACAAAAAACGAAAATTTAGCATTTAGTGAATCAAGATTGCAACATATGAGAAATCAACTTCAAATTTTTTGTAGAGATATTGAAAAGAGTCGAGACATTTTTTGTTTTTTTGATCGGTTGAGTTTAGGCGGGTTACTTACTATTTTTATTTTATTGGACTGGGAACTGCAAAGAAAGATTTTAGATAATTTAGTTAAAAAAGAAATGAATTTCAACGTGAATCAAGTTCAGGACTTTATCCAAAAAGTGTTTTGTGTAGTATCGATAAGAAACTGCATCATGCATGCAAATAGTTTAGAAATATTAATCCGGTTTTTCAATGTGAAAGATGGTAAATTAAGAACTGTAACGGATAGAAAAAGATATTTGAATATGATTAAGCTCCTATGTATAGAAAAAACCCACTACTAAAGTAGTGGGTTTTCTTCCGCACCGAGTGCCATTGATAATCCAATTATAGCTTAGTAAAGCATAAAAATCAATGGAATAAATATGTGAATTTAAAGCACGTGAAAGCTAGGTAGTATTTATGAATCTTGTCTTGTATCCGCGATTTGAATCTCTCTAAGGTTTACACCTTGTGGTAATTCATAAGCGAATTTGATGGTATTTGCTACGTCTTCTGCGCTGATACTTCCAACACCAGTTGCTTCTTTCCAAGCATTATATCCAGTTTTGATTGCTTCACTTGTTGTATGACTTAGTAACTCGGTAGCAACAGCACCAGGACAAACTCTCATGATACGGACATTGCTACTAGCACTCTCCATACGTAGGGTTTCAGATAATCCCATTACCGCATATTTGCTTGCACAATACGCAGCGTGATCACCAAAGGCTTTTACACCGGCAATACTGGATACATTGATGATCGTACCTGTTTGTCTTTGTTTCATATCATGTAGGACAATTTGTACCCCATTCATCATACCTAAGACATTGATATCTAACATGTCTTTCCATTCTTGAGGGTTTTGATCTTCCATGTTTCCAAGTAACATCACACCTGCATTGTTAATCAATAAGTCAGTCGGACCAAATTGTGCTTCTGCTTTGCGTATTGCTGCAGTAAAGCTTTCCATATCTCTAACATCGACTTGTTCACACAAGGCGTTTTCTAAGTTCATTGCTGTTAGTAATTCCACTCTTCTTGCTAACAATAATAAAGGGTATCCCGCTTTGGAAAAGGCAAGAGCCAATGCTTTTCCAAATCCTGAACTTGCTCCTGTAATTACAACTAATTTTTTCATATGTATATCCTCCATAGGTTCTAAGGCTAGTATAGCATAGTAAAAAAAACATACAATTACGCACGATTGTTACACTTAGTGAAATCCATTTCACTATAAAATAAAAAAAGAAAAGCTTATGCTTGACAATGTTTAGGTACCTAACTATAATATATGCATAGGTACCTAAATAAAAGATTGCAGAGGCAATCCAGGAGGAAATTATGAAAAAAGACGTAATGGAATACGTAGAGACATTAGCGCGTTTTGGTAAACGCCAACACGGTGGGAAAGGTCATGGACCGAGTCGTGGAGCTATCAAAGCAATGAAGTTATTACAAGCAAATGGTGCCATGAGCATTGGAGCCATTGCAGAACAATTGGAGTTAAGAAGTGGAAGTGTGAGTGAATTGTTAACGAAACTAGAAGCGCATGGAAGTATCACGCGTAGCAAAGATGAAAACGATTCTCGGGTAACACTGGTAGCTTTGACAGAACAAGGAAGCGCAAAACTAGAAGCAGCAGCATCGAAATATGAACAACGCAAGGAAGAAATCAATGCGATTTTAACAGATGAAGAAAGTCTAGCATTTGCTCTAGCTTGTGAGAAACTACTTGCTTACTTTGAAGCACAAGGAGAGGACATGGAAGATAAACCAGGACATAAAGGACATGGTAGAGGTCATGGTCGTGGACGTCATGGTGGACATCGACACGGCATACAACTAACAGGAGCAGTATCTGAGTAATATGCGAGGTGGGAAGGGCCCACGTGGTTTTCAATATGAAAGTGAAGAAGAAAAGAAGAACCGTCCAAAAGTAACCTTAGGGTTACTAAAGCGGATCTTCTCCACGCTTGTTCCTTATTGGCCAAAGTTAGCATTATCGTTAGTGACCATTTTAGTGATCGCCATACTCGATGTACTACCTTCCATCTTAACTGGTAAAATTATCGATGACGGATTTTTAAAAGGGGATATGAACCTGATAACGACATTCGTATCCTTAGCGATTGGTGTGATGTTGTGTTCTAGTTTACTCTCTATTTTTGAAAACTACTTGAATACCTGGGTATCACAACATATCGCCAAAGATATGAAGAATGCGATGTATGCCCATTTACAAAAAATGTCACAACACTTTTTCACAACCAATAAACAAGGGGATATTATCACCCGCGTTACCAGCGACATCAATGGTGTACAAAGTGTCATAACAGGAACCCTTACTTCAACGATTAGCAACGTAGCAATCTTACTCACTTCGATGATTGCGATGATGCAGAAAAATTGGGTATTAGCACTTGTTGGTTTAGCAATCTTACCCCTCTTTATTTTACCTACCAAACAAGTAGGAAAAAAACGATGGAAGATTACAACGGATTTACAAGCAAAGCATGATACGTCCAATCAAATCTTAAATGAAACCTTATCGGTCAGTGGACAACAACTTGTTAAGTTGTTTACGGCAGAAGAACTAGAATATGAAAAGTATGCCTCTAGTAATGAGGAAATCTTAAAGCTTACGATCAAAGAAAATATGGTAGGTCGTTGGTTTCGTATGGCCATTGGTACGTTTACCAATATTGGTCCTATGCTTATCTACTTGATTGCTGGTGTACTAATGATTGAATACAATCAAACAAGTCTAAGTGTAGGGGATGTTACCGTACTAGTAACACTATTAACAAGAATGTACCGTCCGGTTGTTGCATTACTTAATGTACCGGTTGATTTCTCAAGAGCATTAGCACTCTTTACGCGAATCTTTGAATATATGGATATGCCGATAGAAATCTCAAGTCGAGAAGATGCTTTAACAATTACAACAATGGAAGGTAATGTCAGTTTTGAAGATGTTTGTTTTTCTTATAATAAAGATAAACAAGTATTAACTGATGTAAGCTTTGATTTGCCAGCAAATAAAATGACAGCATTAGTCGGTGTCAGTGGTGGAGGAAAATCTACGATTACCAACCTATTACTGCGAATGTATGATGTGAGTCATGGTAGTGTTAAAATTGATGGTCATGATATTCGTGATTTAGATTTAAAAGACTTAAGAAACCATGTAGGTATGGTAAGTCAAGAAGCCTATTTGTTTAATGATACCATTCGTGCCAATTTACAATATGCCAAAGCGGATGCTAGTGAAGCAGAACTTGTTGCGGTTTGTAAAGAAGCCAATATTTATGATTTAATCTCAAGCTTACCACAAGGGTTTGATACTGTTGTAGGAAATCGTGGTGTAAAACTATCAGGTGGAGAGAAACAGCGTATTAGTATTGCGCGAGCGATCTTAAAAAATCCATCGATTTTAATTTTTGATGAGGCTACCAGTGCACTAGATTCTATTAGTGAAGAAGCGATTCAAGAAGCAATGGAACCAATCTTAAAACAAAGAACATCTTTGGTTATTGCCCATCGTTTATCTACGATTATGGCAGCAGATCAAATCTTAGTTTTAGATGGAGGTCAGGTAGTGGAACGGGGAACGCATCATGACTTGTTACGTCTAAATGGAACCTATACCAAACTCTATGAAACCCAGTTTAAAAAAGCATTGGAAGCAGAACGAGCAAAAAAAGAACACTAGTACCTTTTGGTATTCGTGTTTTTTTTATAAATTTATTAGAAAACATATTTCTTGCTCAAATAGCTTAGGGGGGTGTTGATACTATGAAAACTGATTGGTTGTATTGACACTGTGTTTAATGAGCAAGATGCTATTCTAACCTCATTAGGTAAATAAAAGTGAAGAATGGAAAACTTGAAACAGGTACAAATCAATGAAGGATACATTGTTGATGCATTACTTCAAAAGCTTATGCGGTTTAGCTACTGATAAGATGCGAGGATTGAATAAGAGTATTACTATATTGAACATAGGCATGAAGCGATTATTCCATGAGATTTATATTAGGTTAAAGAAGGATTGCTTGGAACAGTGGATGGATGAGATGCACCAATTCTTACAGGAGCAGGTGGACAGTTTGAAGAATACGATGAAGTGGTAAATAGACGAATTGTTGAAAAGGTACTGTTTATGATGCGTGGTCGAATATAGAATTTAACAGAGGGACAAGAGTGGCTAAAGGGAGATAAATAATAGAACAAATAAGGCACATTCAAAAATGTAGGGTGATAAATAATAACGGCTACCATTTCGAGAATAAATGCACTAATTGATGCGTAAATATTGACATTGTAGTTATCGTAGAGTATCATTTGTCTAACAAAGAGGTGTTGCAATGAATCCACACTATAACCAGAATTACACAAAAGAAGAAATAGATGCTATATTAGATAAAATTAAAAGTTGTGTTGCTAATAACAAATATTCAATAGCTTTAAATGAAAACCGACAGGAAAATATCGATTTTATAAACGAATATAATATTCGTAGCAGTAAGCAAAAAAATATATTATTACAACTTTGCACCGAAGATTTTTGCCATACGTTATAGAGTACAAAGCTTGGATACGAGTATGAAGTTTTGTATGTTTTTGTTCCCCAAATAAAACTGTTTAATGCTGATGGTGAAGAAGAAATCGTTGATGTTTATACGAAGTTCAATGTTATTGATATGCCAAATGGAAGTAGAACAGTAGTTATTTCTTTTCATAAGAGAAACAAACCAATTGATTATCTATTTAGATAATCCGAAAATTGAAAGGAGGCATTGTAATGAATGAAAGAAAAGTGTTTTGTGAAGAGTGCAGAGATGATGTAACATTCCTTGTTACTGATACGAAGATGGATGGAACGATTAAAGGTGAGGCATACTCTTACTTAGGTAAAATAGCTCGATGTGTTGATTGTAATTCTGAACTATACGTAGAGGAAGTTAATGATTATAACTTAAAGGCACTTTATGATAAATACAGAGAAAAACAAAATATTATTTCTTTAGATACTATTTTGAAAATATCAGAAATGTATGCAATCGGAAAACGCCCATTATCATTATTGTTGGGATGGGGAGAACAAACATTTTCGCGTTACTGTGAGGGAGATGTTCCAACCAAACAATACTCAGATACACTAAAAAGAATCTATAATGAACCTGAGTATTTCAACCAAATATTGGAAGAAAATAAAGGGAATTTAAAAACGGAAAGCTCATATAATAAAAGTAAAAAAGCCGTTCAATTATTGCTTGGAAACAATATACTGGAAAAAGCAAAAATCGATCTTGCAGTTGAATATTTAGTAAGTGAATGTGAAGATATTACACCCTTAGCGCTACAAAAAGCTTTATATTATATACAGGGCTTTTATTATGCATTTTATAATAAATTCTTATTCCCCGAGGAGTGTCAGGCTTGGATGCATGGACCTGTTTATAGAGATATTTATTTTAGATATCGAGATTATAAGTTTAATCCTATTGAATGTAATACTAAAGTAGATGATAAAAATGTCACTGCATCAGAAAGGGCAATTTTTGAAAGCGTGGCAAAACATATTTGTTGCTATAGCGGAAAAGTGTTAGAATTGTTTACGCATTCTGAGTCGCCATGGCTCTCAGCCAGAGGACAACTTTCCGAGATTGAATCCTCAGATAGAGTAATACCTAAAGAAAATATTGGGAAGTATTTCGAAAGTGTTAAAGAAAAATACAATATGATTAATCCCAATGATATTAAAGTGTACACACAGACCATGTTTCAACAAATATAAGTAACATGCTAAAATGCGAAGAGATACGATCACATTGTTCATAAACCAAGTGAAGGATGGGATATAATGAGTGGTGGATGTAAAACAACAGTGCTCATGCTCTTACAAAAGAGCCAACTGAAAAAATGGAAAAGGAATTAGCTGGAATCAAGGCACAAAATTTGTTATTCATGGTCTTGATGGAAAGATTCAACGTGCTGATAGGTACGGGAATGGGCATTGTCCATCCAAAGATAAATAGAAATAATGTTAGCGTGGCTTCCCTGTTGATGATATTCTTATCAGGGAAGCCATTTAAGGCTTAATTCGTGTGATTTTGTACCTTTTTCCATAGATTCTTGACTTTGTTAGTGGTTTTTTACTACAATCAAGCTATCTATCCTCAGTCAAGTTCATTGATGTGTAGGGGATGAGCTGTGAATTTATGCACAAACTATGCCCTTAGGGTATCTTTAGGAGAGTATATGGAAGAACATATGTTTAAGATTCAAGAGGTTGCTTATTTGCATAATATATCTAAGAAAACCTTAATCTATTACGATAAGATTGGATTGTTTCGTCCTCAATTTGTAGATGAAAGCAATGGATATCGCTATTATCACCGAAAAGAATTTCCGATTCTAAAACAAATTATCTATTTAAAGCACATTGGTTTTAGTCTTGATGAAATCAAAGAGCTATTAGAGCATCGTTGTCATGAAACGATAATAACTGCTTTAGAAAAGCGAAAGGCTGAAGTAGCACTAGCCCTAAAACAACTGGAAGAAGTACAACAAAACATCGATTATAAGCTGGATTTTTATCATAAAACCCAACATATTAGTGAAAATGATCTTTATCGACCAAGCATTAAAATTATACCGGAACGTCGTATTTGTTTCTTTGCAGTTGAACAAGCACCAAGCAAAGAATCCATTATGTTAGCGTATCGGAAAGCCTTGCGTTATCTTGCTTCCAAAGGCTTATTTTCTACTCAAGAGTATGGAAGTTATGTAAGTAATCTAGACACAGATAGCAACTTGCAAACCTACGGTAGTTTTATTTCGTTACCGGAAACGTGTGATATTGAACATAGTAAGGTTTTACCTGCTGGAAAGTACATCAC